>JANOHS010000340.1:0-20281 GCA_031406655.1 Micrococcales bacterium | reverse complement strand
GATGCCCGCGATGACGGTGGAGGCCGGAACCCCGGATCCGTCACGCTTCCCGCTCGCCTCGGGCAGGTCCAGCGCGACGCCGTTGGCCGCTGCGGCCCGTGCCGGGCTGCCGCCGGCCCAACCCAGGACGAGGGTGTCCTCGCCCCGCAGGAAACGGTGGCAGCGGACACCACTGGTGGCGCGGCCCTTTGGCGGGTACTCGACATATGGGGTGACCTTCAGCGATCCGGGCTCGGTGCCCGGCAGAGAACCCGAAGAGCCGCTCGACGTGACCACGAGGTTGGTTCCGCGGGGATCAACGGCGCCGAAAAAGACGACGCTGGAGCCACGGGCCAGCTTGATGCCGGCCATGCCGCCGGCGGTGCGGCCCTGCGGGCGTACCGACGACGCGGAGAAATGGAGCAGCTGGGCGTCGGAGGTGATGAACACGAGGTCCTCGCCCCCGGTGCGCAGCTCGGCCGCGCCTACGACCTCGTCGTTCTCCTTGAGGCTGATGATCTCCCAGTCGTCCTTGTTTCCGGGGTATTCGGTCGTCACTCGCTTGACAACGCCCTGGGCGGTCCCGACAGCGAGACCGGCTGAGACCGGCGACAGCGACATCAGGGTCAGTGGCCGCTCGCCGTTGGGCAGGTCGACGAAAGCACCCAGCGGGGCACCGCCGGAGAGCGTGGGCGCGTCGTTGGTCGGGGGCAGGTTGGGCAGCTCCATGGCCGAGAGCCGGACCATGCGCCCGCGTGAGGTGACGATGGCGACGTGGCCACGGACGGTTGTCTGCACGGCAGCGATGATCGCGTCGTGCTGACGACGGCTGCCCGCGCTCGGCGGCACATCGATGCTTGTCGTGCGAGCCAGCAGCCCGGTGGAGGACAGGAGCACCCGGCAGGGGTCGTCGGTGACCTCGAGCGGCGTCGAGGTGGTGACCGGGGTGCCGGCAGACTCCAGCAGCACGGTGCGTCTCGGCGTCCCGTGGGCCTTGGCCACGTCTGCGAGCTCGTTGGACACCGTTCGCAGGAGCAGCAACTCGTCGCCCAGCATCGCCCGTAACGCCTCGATCTGGCGCTCCAGCTCATCCCTCTCGGTCTCGAGCTCAACCCGTGAGAACTTCGTCAGGCGGCGCAGCTGCAGGTCGAGGATGTACGTGGCCTGCGCGTCGGAGAGGTCGAAGACGTCCATCAGCCGGGACTTCGCGACGGCGGGGTCATCGGATGTGCGAATCAGCTGGATGACCTCGTCAATGTCCAGGATCGCGATGAGCAGACCTTCAACGAGGTGCAGCCGCTCCTCGCGCTTGCGCAGCCGATAGGCGCTGCGCCGGCGGACGACGTCCACCCGGAAGTCGACGTAGACCCGCAGCAGCTCCAGAAGTCCCAGGGTGCGTGGCTGGCCGTCGACCAGTGCGACGTTGTTGATGCCGAAGTTGTCCTCCATCGGCGTCAGCCTGAAGAGCTGTTCGAGCACGGCTTGCGGGTGGAACCCGCCCTTGATCTCGATGACGAGCTGCAGCCCGTGTTTGCGATCGGTCAGGTCCTTGACGTCACTGATCCCCTGGAGCCTCTTGGACTGGACCAGGTCCTTGATCTTCTCGATGACCTTCTCGGGCCCAACCAGGTAGGGGAGCTCGGTGACGACGATGCCCTGCTTGCGGGGCGTGACGTTCTCGACCCGTGTCGTAGCGCGGGTGCGGAACGACCCCCGACCGGTGAGGTACGCATCGCGGATTCCCTCGAGACCGACGATCTTGCCGCCACAGGGCAGGTCGGGGCCAGGGACGAACCTCATCAGGTCGTCCAGCGAGCACGCTGGGTTGGCGATCAGATGGCGCGCCGCCCCGATGACCTCGCCGAGGTTGTGGGGCGCCATGTTCGTGGCCATGCCGACGGCGATACCGCTGGCGCCGTTGACAAGCAGGTTCGGGTAGGCGGCGGGCATCACACCGGGCTGCAGCAGCTGGTCGTCATAGTTCGGGATGAAGTCGACGGTCTCCTCGTCCAGGCCCTCCGTCATCAGAATCGCTGCCCTTGCGAGCCGCGCCTCGGTGTAGCGGGACGCCGCCGGCCCGTCGTCCAGCGACCCGAAGTTGCCGTGGCCGTCCACGAGTGGGAGGCGCATGGTGAAGGACTGGGACATGCGCACGAGCGCGTCATAGATCGAGCCATCGCCGTGAGGGTGATACTTGCCCATCACCTCACCCACGACCCGGCTGCTCTTGACGTGTGCACGCTCGGGGCGGAGCCCGAGCTCGCTCATTCCGTAGAGGATTCGCCGTTGCACCGGTTTGAGCCCGTCGCGGGCGTCAGGCAGCGCACGGGAGTAGATCACCGAGTAGGCGTACTCCAGGAACGCTCCCTGCATCTCCTCCTCGACGTCGATGTCAACGATCCGCTCGGTGAAGTCCTCATCCGGCGGCGGGGTTGATGACGTACGGCGGGCCATGCTCGGCGGTTCTCCTTGCGGGTCAGGCGATGGCTGAGATCAGCACTCCATCTTCGCCCACGGCCGCTGGGGGACCGCCAGCGACTCGCCGTCAGCGCTGGTCGGGGGTCCTCAGACCAGGTTCGAGACGAGCGGGTCAGCCAGGGACAGGACGGCATCCCTGGCGTCCTGTGGCGACCGCGCGGCGCGTGCGGCCGCGGCCATCGCCGTGCAGGTGCGCATGTCGTGCAGCGAGAGCGCGGCCCTCACGGCCGCCACCCGCGTCGCGGCCATCGACAGGCTGCTGATCCCCAGGCCGGTGAGCACCAGGGCCAGCAGCGGGTCGGCGGCTGCCTCGCCGCAGACACCGATGGGCGTACCGGTGTCGCGGCCGCCGTCGCACGCGGCGGCAACCAGGTCCAGCACCGCCGGCTGCCAGGGGTCCAGCAGGGTCGCCAGCTCGCCCTGCATGCGGTCAGCGGCGAGGGTGTACTGGGCAAGGTCGTTGGTGCCGATGCTCGCAAAGTCCACCTCCGCCAGGACGTGACGGGAGCGCAGAGCGGCGGCGGGGACCTCGATCATCACCCCGACCTTGGGAAGACCATTCTCACGCACGCGCCGGGCAAACCAGGCGGCCTCCTCCGCGGTGGCCACCATCGGGGCCATGACGCGCACGTCTGCGCCAGTGGCCCGCACAGCGCCCGAGAGCGCGGCAAGCTGGGTGTCGAGCAGGTCCGGGCGCTCGGCGGACAGCCGCAGGCCGCGCCTCCCGAGGGCAGGGTTGTCCTCCGGGCCGAGGTCGGCGAAGGCCAGGGGCTTGTCGGCGCCGGCATCGAGGGTTCGCACGACCACCCGCCGTGACCCGAAGGCCTCGAAGACGCGGGTGTAGACGCTGACCTGCTCCTCGAGCGAAGGCGCTGTGTCGCGGCCGAGAAAGAGGAACTCGGTCCGGAAGAGTCCCACGCCCTCGACATCGAGCACGCCTGCCCGTTCCGCATCCTCTGCGGTACCGATGTTGGCCAGCAGGGCAACCGGATGGCCGTCGCTGGTCATACCGGGGCCAGAGGTCGACCCCAGCGCCCTGGCCCGGCGCTCGCTGCGCTCGACCAGCTCGGATCGGGTCTCGGGATCGGGGTCGACGAACACCTCGCCGGTGGAACCGTCGACCGCGACCACAGTGCCGACGTCGATGGAGACCGCGCGGGGCACCTGCACGGCCGCGGGAATGCCCATCTGCGCGGCCAGGATCGCGGTGTGGCTCGTCGGGCCCCCGGACTCGGTGACGATGGCCAGCACCAGGTCACGTCGCAGGCTGACCGTCTCTGCGGGGGCCAGGTCGTGGGCCACGATGACGCAGGGTTCGGTCAGCTCGGGCACGCCCGGGTCCTCCTGACCCAGGAGTCGGGCCACGGCCCGGTCGCGTACGTCGCGCAGGTCGGTGACGCGTTCGGCGAGGTAGCCACCTGCCGCGCTGAACATGGTGCAGAACTCCTCCACCGCCGCGTCCACCGCCGTTGCCGGGCCACGGCTGTTGGCCAGGTGCTTGTCCGCCGCTGTGGCCAGACCGGGGTCGCGGGCCATCATCGCGGTGGCGGCGAGGATCTCCTTCGCCGTGGCGCTGGCCCTGGCGGCGCGCTCATCGAGGGTGCCGGCGACCGACTCGAGGACCTGCCTGATCAGCTGCCCTGCCGCGGCGGGATCATCTGGCGCGGGCTCACGTGCCGGTGGGCGCACCGGTGGGCGCACCTGAACCACGTGTCCGACAGCGGTCCCCGGGGAGACCCCGATCCCGTGCAGGGTCTCGATGGCGGACACCTTGTTCACTCCTCCGCGTCGAGGTCGCGTGAGAGCAGCGCCACCAGCTCGTCCAGGGCGGCGTCCGCACCCTCCCCGTCTGCGGTCAGCGTGACCTCCTCGCCGTGCTTGGCGCCCAGCGCCATGACCCCCAGGATGCTTCGGGCATCGACCGGTTCCTCACCCGTGCGGGCGATCTGGACGGCAAGCCCGGTGGCGGTCGCTGCTTGGACGAACAATGCCGCAGGTCGGGCGTGCAGGCCCACAGATGACGCAATGGTGACGGTGCGCTGTGACATGGGTTGGTCTCCTTGGTTGCGTTCAGTTCCGATCCGGTATGACGAGTGGTTGCCTGAGCCTCAGGGCCGCGGCGATGCTCTGTCAACACCGCCGCGGCACTGCCTTTGCCGGTCAGGGCTCGATCGTGACCTTGATCGCCTCGCCCCTTGCGACGATCCCGATACCGTCCAGCACCTGTTCGAGGGACAGGCGGTGCGTGATCAGGTCGTTCACAGGCACGCTTCCGTCAGTGATCATGGCCAGTGCCCGCTTGTTGTGCGAGGGGCTGGACCCGTTGGCGCCGATGATCATGAGCTCGCGGTAGTGCACCAGGTTCGAGTCCAGCGTGATCGTCGGGTTGTCCTTCGGCAGTCCGCCGAAGAAGCTGATCCGACCCTGGCGGGCGACCATCTGGAGCGCCTGCTCCTGCGCCTTGCCGGACGCCGCTGCCGTGATGACGACGTAGTCGCTCATGTCTTCGACTCCTTCGTCGGTTGAGGTCCAGCGCGGTGAGTTGAGCCGCCTATCGGGGTGGGTGGGCGGATGGTTACCGGGAGTGGATGGGTGGTTGGGAGGGAAAGCTCAGGCGGTGACGAGCTCGGCGTCGTCGAGCTCGGTCTTGACTGGACCCGGGCCGGCGGTCTTCAGGGCCACGACGACGGCGGCGCACACCGCGGTGCCGATCGCTATCGCCAGGATGTACAGCAACGGGCCGCCGATCAGGGGCACCACCCAGATGCCACCGTGGGGTGCGCGCAACGTGTTCCCGAAGACCATCACCAGAGCACCGGTGACGGCCGATCCGGACATGCTCGAGAGGATGACCCGCCAGGGGTCGGCGGCGGCGAACGGGATAGCACCCTCGGAGATGAAGGACGCGCCTAGCAGCCAGGCCGCCTGGCCGTTCTCACGCTCCACCTCGGAGAAGAGCCTCGGACGCAGAGTGGTCGCCAGGGCCATGCCCAGCGGCGCGACCATCCCGGCGGCCATGACCGCAGCCATGATCTTCAGCTGTGGTGCCGTTGTCGACGTGCCGGCGGCCACCAGACCGGTTGTCGCGAAGGTGTAGGCCACCTTGTTGACCGGCCCGCCCAGGTCGAAACCCATCATCAGGCCGAGGATGACACCCAGGATGATCAGATTGGCGCCAGAGAGCCCGCCGAGCCAGCTGGCCAGGCCGTCGGACAGCCCTTTGAGCGGTCGACCCAGGACCAGCACGAGCGCCGCTCCGGTGATGATCGTGGACAGCAGAGGGATGACGACGACTGGCATGACCCCACGAACGCCCTTGGGGACCTTCCAGCGGCTGATCCAGAGGGCCGCGAACCCACCGATGAAGCCAGTGGCGATCCCGCCAAGGAATCCGGCGCCCATGGTCGAGGCGATCGCACCTCCGACGATGCCCGGGGCCAAACCGGGGCGGTCAGCGATCGCGAAGGCGATGAACCCGGACAGGATCGGCACGAGGAAGCCGAACGATGCCGCGCCGACCAGAAACAGAAGAGCTGCCCAGTGCATGCCGTCCGTCGGGTTGAAGTCGGTGACGATGTTGACGATGTTCGATGGGTTCGGGTCGGGCGGGCCCGTAAGTGAATACAGCTTGGTCACGTCGATCGCGCCATTCTTGCCGCCGGCGAGCTGAGCGACCATGAAACCCAGGGCGATCATGATGCCGCCCGCTGCGACGAACGGGATCATGTAGCTCACGCCCGTCATCAGCCACTGACGGATGCGTGTGCCAAGGGGGGCGCCCGAGTCGACCTTGGATGCGAGACCGCGTCCGCCGCCGCCCCCCGACGAGTTGGCTTGCGAGGCCGCGAAGGCCTCGGGGTTGGCCCGCGCATCCTCGGCCGCGGCAACGGCTTGGGCGATGAGGGCGGGGCCGTCGGAGATGGCCTTCTTGACCCCGACCTCGATCGTCGGCTTCCCGGCGAACCGGGCGCGGTCACGGACAGGGACGTCTGCCGCGAAGATCACGGCGTCAGCCGCCGCGATGGTCTCCGGGCTCAGCGGCGAGAAACCGGCCGAGCCCTGGGTCTCGACCTCCATGTCGTGGCCGGCCGCCTTGGCTGCCTGCTCGAGTCCCTCGGCGGCCATGTACGTGTGGGCGATGCCCGTGGGGCATGAGGTGACGCCTACGAACTTCACGGGTTCACAACCTCTCTCGTCACGACGTCGACCACCGTGGCCGCGTCAGGTGCATTCATCAGGGAGTCACGGAACTCGGTCCGCATGAGGCGCCGGGCCAGGCTGGCCAGGATCTGGAGATGGTCCTCGCCGCCGCCGGTCGGCGCCGCGATCAGGAAGATGAGTGTGGCGGGCCCGTCCTCGGCACCCCAGTCGATGCCGCCGGTCGAGCGCCCGAACACAAGAGACGGTTCGGTGACGTGTGCGCTCCGTGCGTGGGGGATGCCGATGCCTCCCGGAAGCCCCGTCGGCATCTGCTCCTCACGCTTTCGGACGTCCGCGAGGAAGCCGTCCAGGTCGGTTACCCGCCCCTCCCTTGCCAGCGCCTCGGCAAGAACGCGGGTTGCTATGTGGCGGTCAGGGGAGTCGAGGTTGAGGACAACGAGTTGTTCGGTGATCAGCGACATATTGAGGATTCCTTATGGGAGAGGGGTTTTCAGTGCGTCAGTGAGAGGGTCAGGTCGGGCTCGGTTGTGACCGAGATCTGTATGCTGGCCACGTCGGCCGGTGTGGGCATGCGGCTGCCGGGCAGGCTCACCGCCGCAGCGCCCCACGCAACGCCGGCGTGGAGGGCGTCCACGGAGGTCGCCCCGCTGGCCGACGCGTGGAGGAAACCGGCTAGGAGTGCGTCTCCGGCGCCCACAGTGGACAGCGGCGACGAGACGTGTGCCACGGCGAAAGCGGTCATCGTCGGGGTGACCAGCAGGGCCCCGTGACGGCCCAGGCTGACAACCACCGTTGCGACTCCGTGGGTGACGATGTCCATGCTGGCTGCCAGGACGTCGCCGAGGGTGGCCAGCGACTTGTCCACGAGCTCTTCGAGCTCTTCGAGGTTGGGCTTGATCAGGTCGGGTCCGGCACCAACCGCATGGCTCAGCGCCAGCCCTGAGGCATCGATGGCGACGCGGACGCCCGCGTCGCGGCAGCGACGCACGAGTCCGGCATACAGGTCGTGCTCGACGCCCGGCGGAAGGCTGCCTGAGCCCACCAGCCAGCTGGGATGGTCCACCAGGGTGGACTCCGCGCCGGCGAGGAGGGCCGCGATCTCGGAGTCCGACAGGAGCGGGCCCGGCTCGTTGATCTTGGACGTGGTGCCATCAGGCTCGACCAGGGCGAGATTGGAGCGGATCGAACCCTGGATCGGCACGATGCTGACCTCGATACCGGCCTCCGCCAGGAGCTCCGCCAGCAGATGTCCCTCCGGTCCGCCCGAGGGGAGCACGGCAAGCGTGCTGGCCCGGTGTGCGGTGAGGGCCCGCGAGATGTTGACTCCCTTGCCGCCCGGGTCGATCCGGCTGGCGGTGGCGCGTTGCACCTCGCCGCGTTGCAGCTCAGCGATGGACACGGTGCGGTCGACGCTCGGGTTCGGGGTGAGTGTGACGATCATGCGAGCACCACCTCGGGCCCGAGTGCCTCGATCTCGGCGGCGGTCTCGGGATCGAGCCCGTTGTCGGTGATCACAGCGGCTATGTCGGACAGGTCAGCGAAACGCGAGAAGTGGTCGAGGCCGATCTTCGTGTGGTCGGTGAGGACGACGCTGCGCCGCGCGGCCTTGATCATCGCGCGTTTGGCCGCGGCCTCGGACTGGTCCGGTGTGGTCAGTCCGTGCTCCACGGACAGGCCGTTCGTCCCGATGAAGGCGACGTCGACGAACACGTCCTGAAGGGCGGTGGTGACCCAGGACCCCACAGCGGCGAGCGTCCGGCCCCGCACCCGACCGCCCAGCAGGTAGAGGGTGAGGTTCGGGTGCTGCGCCACCAACGCGGCGATCCCGAGCGAGTTGGTCACGATCGTGAGCTCCCGGTCGCGGGGGAGCAGCTCGGCAAGCCGAAGCGTCGTCGTACCTGCGTCGAGCAGAACCGTGCCCTCGTCGGGGAGGTGGGCGAGCGCCACCTTCCCGATGCGCTCCTTCTCCACGACGAACCGTTCCGAGCGCGCCTCGACGCCGGGCTCGAAGCCGAGTCGCTCGACCGGGATGGCGCCGCCGTGGACGCGTCGCAGGACTCCGTGCCGCTCGAGGATGGTCAGATCCCGGCGAACCGTCTCAGGTGTGACGTCCAGGGTGTCCGCGAGGGCGTTGACCTCGACCCGTCCTGCTGCGCGGGCATGCTCGAGGATGTGCTGCTGGCGTTCCTCTGCGTACATCGTGTCTCCAGCCTCGGAAGATGGTGCTGAGACAGTTATAGCGCCTCAATCGCGCCGATGTAAAGAGATACAGAGGGAAAACAACGCTAGGAGGTGTCCGATTGCATCCGTTCACGACCGCATTGGTGGGTTTTCGCCAAGAGCATGGTGTCCGAAGCGTCCGTAGTGCGCTACCTGATCCAGCCCGCGCAACCCGCGCCTGAGGCTGCCGCTCTTGGCGTGCGGCACCGGATACCCCATGGATACGACGCCGACGAGATTGCGGTCATGAGGGATGCCGAACGTCTCGAGGATGTCCTGGTGGGTCTCCGGGGGGGCTCCGAAGAAGCAGCCACCGAGTCCCTGGTCGACTGCCGTCAACAGCAGCAGCAATGCGGCCATACCCGTGTCGATGTCCCAGTAGGGCACCGGCCAGCGCGCCTCGTCCATGTCGGTCCAGCCCTTGTCGGGCTCGGAGTAGCGCCGCAGGTAGGTGCCCTCGTCGGACAGGCACAGAATCAGTGTCGGGGCGCTCTGCATGCCCTCGAGCCACCCGTCCCGCTCGTCGTCGACGTCGGTGGTTGCGGCCCAGTACGCCTGTCGTTCCTCAGGTGTGGTGAGCACAAGGAAATCCCAACCTTGGCTGAAGCCTGCGCTCGGGGCCCGAATCGCGTTGCGGAGTGCGGTGTCGATCACCTCTGCCGGCACGGGGCGGTTCGGGTCGTATCGCCTGACCATGTGGCGCTTGCGAACCACTTCGGAGAACTCCATGGGCGCCACTGTTTCACGCCGTGGAACCGCTCAGACGTTCTCAGCGTCACAGCGACATGACCGTCACCAGAACTTCTCCTCGCACAGCCCTGGTCCTTCTCGCCGTTGTCGCACTCACCGCCGTGTACGTCATCGGCGCGACCCGTTCCGGGGGCGCGTTCGCGTTCACCGACCCTGCGAGCACCACGTCGACACAGCACGCTTCGACCCCGGCCGCCTTCGGTCCGGGCATCACCGTGGGTGGCACGGCGAAGGTCGCCGGCACCCCGGACACGCTGCTGCTGGACCTGTCCGTCGTCGCGACCGCCACCACGGTCTCCGCGGCGCTTTCGTCGGCGAACCGTTCTGCCGGCGCCGTCCAGAGGTCGCTGCTGGGCAGCGGCGTCGTGAAGAGGGACCTCCAGACGTCCGGGATGAACATCTCACCCGACTACGACTACTCGAGGAGTGGAGTGCCCCGGCTCAAGGGCTATCAGGTGGCTGAGAGCATCACGGCGAAGCTGCGCGACCTGGTCCGCGCGGGTGACGCGATCGGCAGGGCCGTCAGCGCGGGCGGGAACGCCGTTCGTGTCAACGGGATCAGCCTCGATCTCGAGGATACCGGTGCACTGGTGTCGGCGGCCCGTGACAAGGCCTTCGCGGATGCCAGGACCAAGGCCGAGCAGTACGCCAAGGCCGCCGGGCGCAGCTTGGGCGACGTCGTCAGCATCGCCGAGGACGTCGGCACCCCGTCGCCGACCCCTATGCCGTATGCCGGGATGGCCCTGGCGCGCGGGGACGCGAAAAGCGTCCCCATCCAGCCGGGGAGCCAGGACGTCAGCGTCACCGTCATGGTGGTCTTCTCGATGCGCTGACCCGGTGTCAGTCCTTGAGCCCGGGGAAGTCGGACTCCCAGAACTCCATCTGGCTGGCCCTGCTCGAGTCGTCGGCACCGGCGCCGTGGGCAGCGTCCTCACGCCCACGCAGCTCGACCCGGCGGATCTTGCCCGAGATGGTCTTGGGAAGCTCGGCGAACTCGATCCGCCGCACGCGCTTGTATGCCGCAAGGTGGGTGCGCGCGTAAGCCAGGATCGACTCCGCGGTCTGCTGCGTGGGTGGGTAGCCAGGTGCCAGAACGACATACGCCTTCGGAACAGCCAGGCGGGTCGGGTCGGGAGAGGGGACCACGGCGGCCTCGGCAACTGCCGGGTGCTCGATCAGCACCGACTCGAGCTCGAAGGGGCTGATCCGGTAGTCCGAGGCCTTGAACACGTCATCGGCGCGCCCGACGTAGGTGATGTAGCCATCCGCGTCGCGGGAGGCGATATCGCCGGTGTGATACGCGCCGTCCCGCATCGACTCGGCCGTTCGCTCGGCGTCGCCGTGGTAGCCGACCATCAGACCCACCGGGCGCCCGTGGGGTCCGCTCAGGCGCAGGCAGAGCTCGCCCTCCGCCGAGTCACCCGCCCGCTCCTCACCGGTCGCCGGGTCGAGCAGAACCACGTCGTAACCGGGCAGCGGCCGCCCCATCGAGCCGGGCACGACCCGTTGACCAGGGCTGTTGCCCACCTGCGCAGTGGTCTCGGTCTGGCCGAACCCGTCCCGGATCATCACCCCGAGACCCTCCTGGACCTGTTGGATGACCTCGGGGTTGAGCGGCTCTCCGGCGCCCACCATCTCCCGGAGGGACAGCCGCTCGCGCCACGGACCGAGGTCCTGCTGGATCAGCATCCGGTAGACCGTCGGCGGGGCTCAGAAGGTGGTGACCGACTCCGCCGACATGGTCTGGAGCAATGCCGCTGCGTCGAACCGCGGCTGGTTCACCACCAGGATGGTGGCCTCGGCGTTCCACGGGGCGAAGACGGACGACCACGCATGCTTGGCCCACCCCGGTGAGGACACGTTGAGGTGGACGTCACCGGGCTGCAGGCCGATCCAGTACATCGTCGACAGGTGGCCGACCGGGTAGGACAGGTGGGTGTGCTCGACCAGCTTGGGTTCGGCGGTCGTGCCGGAGGTGAAGTAGAGCAGCAGGGTGTCATCTCCCCCCGCAGGCGCGGATGGCGTGAATTCTGTTGCCGCAGAATGTGACTCACTGTATGACGTCCAGCCGGGCACAGGCTCGCCCACGGCGATGCGCCCGTAGTCACCCGGCACGTGGTCGAACTTGCCGGCGTCGGTCGAGGCGGTGACAACGTGCCTGACGTGACCCCGGCGGATGCGGTCGACCAGGTCCGCGTCGGTCAGCAGCGTGGTGGCCGGGATCACCACGACGCCGAGCTTGATGCAGGCGAGCAGGGTCTCCCACAGCTCCACCTGGTTGCCCAGCATGAGCAAGAGACGGTCCCCCTTGACCGCACCGAGGGACGACAGCCACGAGGCGACCTGCGCGGAGCGGGCCGACATCTCGGCATACGTCACGGACTGGCTTGCCCCGTCGGCCTCGACGAGCTTCAGGGCGAGCCGCGCGCCGGTTGAGGGGTCTGCAGCAACCCGGTCGAACCAGTCGAGGGCCCAGTTGAAGCCCTTGGGTCGGGGAGGCACGTAGGCGCCCACCGCGCGGTCGTGGTCGGTGCGTGTCGAAAGCAGGAAGTCACGTGCCGTACGGAACTGCGCGTACCCATCAGCCATGACCAGACCCTAGCCACCAGGTGTCGCGCTGTCTGCGTCTGCGACGGGCAGGTCTGACATCCTGAGGTCATGACCGACACACTCTCTCGTCCAGCTGCCTATCCGGTGCGTTGGGAGGCAGATGTGGTTCTTCGGGACGGGTCCGTCGCCCATGTCCGCCCGATCGTGCCGGCGGACGCCGACGGACTGCGCCGCTTCCATGCGGGGCAGTCCGAAGAGTCCATCTATCTTCGCTTCTTCGCCCCCCTGAAGATGCCGAGCGACAAGGACGTGGCGCGGTTCACCCAGGTTGACTACGACTGGAGGGTGGCTCTTGTAGCCACCTTGCGTGGCGACATCATCGGGATCGCCCGCTACGACAGGCTGGACGCCACGACGGCCGAGGTCGCCTTCCACATCTCAGACGCCCACCAGGGTAAGGGGGTCGGGTCGGTCCTGCTCGAGCATCTGGCAGCCATAGGGCAGGAGCGGGGAGTGGCCAAGTTCGTGGCTGACGTCCTGCCTCAGAACCGCAAGATGATCCAGGTCTTCACCGATGCCGGGTACGAGGTGAGCTACCACTTCGAGGACGGTGTGATCGCCGTAGCCCTGCAGATCGAGCCGACCGCGCAGTCGGAGGCGGTCCGGCTCTCCCGGGAGCACCGTGCGGAGGCCCTGAGCATGCGCTCTGTGCTCTTTCCTGAGTCGATCGCGGTGATCGGGGCCAGCCGACGGACAGACTCGATCGGCCATCAGCTTCTGCGGAACATCCTTGCCGCCGGGTTCACCGGCCGGGTCCATGTCGTCAACAAAGAGGCCCAGGAGGTGCTGGGGCTCAAGGCGTACGCGCGGGTCAGCGACATCCCTGACCACATCGACCTCGCGGTCATCTCCGTCCCCGCGGAGTCCGTGCCGGAGGTTGTCCAGGACTGCGCGACAGTGGGTGTCAAGGCGCTGTTGGTGGGGTCCGCGGGCTTCGCCGAGTCCGGGCCGGCCGGTGCACAGCTCCAGCACGAGCTGCTGCGGACCGCCCGTGACAGCGGTATGCGGGTCGTCGGACCCAACTCCTACGGCGTCATCAACTCCCACCCCGACGTGCTGCTGAACGCCACCCTGGTCCCCGAGCTGCCACCGGCCGGGCACGTGGGCCTGTTCTCCCAGAGCGGCGCGCTCGCTATCGCCGTGCTCGCCGACGCCGCCCGACGCAACCTCGGCATCTCGATCTTCGCCTCAGCCGGAAACCGCGTCGATGTCTCCGGCAACGACTTCATGCAGTACTGGATCGACGATGACCAGACCAAGGCGGTCGGCCTCTACCTGGAGTCGATGGGAAACCCACGCAAGTTCTCCCGGATCGCCCGGCAGCTGGCGATGCGCAAGCCGGTCATCGTGGTCAAGTCGGGGATCAGCTCGTACAGCGTCCCGCCCGGTCACCGTGCCCGCGCCACCCGAGTCCCGCCGGCTGCCTTCGACGCCATGTTGCGCCAGGCCGGGGTGATCAGGGTCGAGAACGTCCACCAGCTCTTCGATGTGGCTCAGCTCGTGGTCCACCAGCCCCTGCCCCGCGGCGGTCGGGTGGCGATCGTCGGCAACTCCAGCGCCCTCGGATCGCTCACAGCAGAGGCCTGTGTCAGCTGGGGGCTGGACGTCGCCCATGGTCCGGTCTGCGTGCCGGCCGAGGCCACCGCTGAGGAGTTCGCCAGTGCTCTCGACTCTGCGTTCGGCGACGAGGGCGTCGACAGCGTGCTGACCTGTTTCACGCCCTCACTGACCACCGGCGACGTGGACGTTGCCCATGCTTTGGTCGAGTCAGCAGCCCGATCCGAAAAGACATGTGTGGCAACGTTTCTGGGTATGAGGGGTGTCACTGAGGCCCTGTCCGGCCAGGACCACGCTGATGGCAGTCGGCAACGAGCGGTCCCGGCCTATCCGATGCCCGAGGATGCCGTTCGCGCGCTGGTGGCCGCTACCCGGTACGGGCAGTGGCGAGCCCGGGACCGAGGAGAGCTGGTCGAGCCTTACGGGCTGAACCGCGCCGCGGCAGAACACATCGTCGAGCGCGTGCTGGCGGAGTCTCCGGAGGGCCGCACGCTCTCGCCGACCGAGGCCCAGACGCTGCTGGCCGCCTACGGGGTGGAGCTCTGGCCGACCGTCCCCGTGGAGACGGCCGATGATGCGGTCGCCGCCGCGCAACAGCTGGGCTACCCCGTGGTGCTCAAGTCCGTCTCGCCCACCGTGCGGCACCAGCCGGGCCTCGCCGGCATACGCGTCGACCTGGGGACCGAGGCATCGGTCCGCGAGTCCTTCGAGTCGCTGTCGCTACGGCTTGCCCCCCTGGGGGCGGACACCTTCGTGGTGCAACGCATGGCCACACCCGGGGTTGCGTGTGTCGTGCGCACGGCGGAGGACCCCCTGTTCGGACCCTTGGTCAGCTTCAGCATCGCGGGACCGCCGACCGACCTCCTCGGCGACATCGGGTACCGGGTCCCCCCCTTGACCGACGTCGACGTGACCGACCTCATCTCGTCGGTCAAGGCGTCGCCTCTGCTCGATGGCTACCGCGGCGCCGCCGCAACGGATCGCGACGCCCTGGCCGACCTGCTTGCACGGGTCTCGGTGCTGGCCGAGCAGCAGGCCGACGTGGTGTCGCTGGAGATCAACCCGGTGATCGCGCATCCGGGCGGTGTCGATGTGCTCGGGGTCGAGATCGTCGTGGCCCCCGCAACGACGCGCAAGGACGCGGGACGCCGGGCCCTGACGTAGCGTCCGGGACGTGCGCGGCGAACCGGGGGAGCGGATCGTCGGTAGGAGCACGGTGAGCACCTGGTCGGAGGATGGGCCAAGATGTCCCTCATGGGTAACAACACCGCCGACCAGATCACGACGCAGCGACGTCCGCTCCCCAGCTCACTGACCAAGGACATCGAGCGGGCGGGCTACTACCCGTCCCTGGTGGTGGATGTGGTCGAGTCGGCTGTCGCCGGTGATGAGGTCGTCTCGCACCTGGTGCACCAGGAGACGACGTTCGACCACGACACCGTGCGGCGCCACATCACGGTGCTCGCCCTGACCCCGACCCGGTTGGTCGTCGCCCATGCCGACGACTACGCGGCAGAGGACCAGGATGAGCCCGGAGACGGGGCACCTGAGGCAGCCGAGGCGTTGACGGCTACCGCGACCTCCGAGTGCGTGCCGCTGAGCGCCGTCCGCGGCGTCATGCTGACGCACGTGGTGGCATCCCCGGCGACTTATGAGCCCGGTTCCCTGGGACGCGATCTCACCATGACCCTCGGCTGGGGTGCGGTCAGCAGGGTCGACATGATCCCTGCGGCCTGCGGGGACCCGAACTGCGAGGCGGACCACGGTTACGAGGGCACCGTCACGACCGACGACATCGGCCTCCGGATCAGCGCTGCTGCAGACGGGGAGCCGGCGCTGGCGCAGGCCATGGCGTTCGCACGGGCGCTGTCCGCGGCCATTGGACGCTGAAGACCCGGCCGTGTTCGACCCGAGCCTGCTGCCCACGTATGACGCGTCGGGGCTGGCCGGCGTGCTGCCGGCCGTGGCGCGCTCACTTGGCATGTCCGAACCGGAGGGCGGCCACCTCGCCTCGCGAGACCTGCTGGACCTCCTGCCCGCCCGGCGCTCGGTCGTGGTGCTCATCGACGGTATGGGCGATGACCTGTTGCGCCAACGCGGCGGACACGCCCCGTTCCTTCGCGCGCTGCTGCCCACCGGGCGCCGGCTCTCCGCGGGTTTCCCTTCGACCACCGCGACGAGCATGGGCACCTTCGGGACGGGGCTGCCGCCGGGTGCCCACGGGCTCGTCGGCTACGAGGTGCTCGTGCCGGGGGAGGACCGCCTGCTGAACGAGCTGTCCTGGGAGAACGGGCCGGACCCGTATCTGTGGCAGCCCCTCCAGACCGTGTTCGAGCGTGCCTGCGCCGATGGTGTCGCGGTCACCCGCATCGGCGCCGGCTTCTTCGACGGCTCCGGGCTGACCAACGCGGCGTTGCGCGGTGGCAGCTTCCGCGCGGCGCAGTCCCTTGACGCGCGGGTCGACTCGGCGCTGGCGGCAGTCCGGGCGAGCAAGCGTGCACTGGTCTATCTCTACTGGGGAGAGCTCGACAAGGTCGGGCACGTTCATGGCTGCCAGTCCCTGGAGTGGGGAGACGAGCTGGAGCTGATCGACCGCTCCATGTCACGGCTCGTGGCCGACGTTCCCTCGGACACCTCGGTTCTGGTCACAGCCGACCACGGGATGGTCGATGTCCCACATTCCCAGCGCATCGACCTCGCGCACGAGGCCGACCTTGCTCATGGCGTACGTCACGTGGGCGGGGAGTTCCGATCACCGCAGCTGTACTGCGAACCGGGAGCGACCGACGATGTGCTGGCCACGTGGCGCGAACGGCTGGATACGCGGGCATGGGTGCTCAGCCGGGACGAGGCGGTTGGACACGGCCTCTTCGGCCCCGTCTCGGCGAGCGTGCTTCCCCGCATCGGCGACGTCGTCGTGGCGATGCGTGACAGCTTCGCCATCGTCGACTCCCGGACTGCGCGTCCAAAGCTGTTGGCGTTGTTGGGGCTTCATGGTTCACTCAGCCCAGAGGAGGTGGCAGTCCCGTTGCTGGAGGTGACAGCCAGGGACAGCGCTCCAAGTCTGTGAGCCAGACCCCAAGTAGACTTCGCTGTCGTGGCTGAACTCGTCTTCTTCTCCGGCACGATGGACTGCGGCAAGTCGACCCTGGCGCTGCAGATGGACCACAACCACGCCGCACGGGGCCGCTCCGGGCTGATCTTCACCAAGCATGACCGAGCCGGTGAGGCGGTGCTTTCCTCGCGTCTCGGTCTGGCTCATACCGCCATCGAGGTCGTCGACGACCTGGACTTCTGGGACCTGTTGGTCAGCCGGGCCACGAGCGGACAGCGGGTGGACTACCTGATCTGCGACGAGGCACAGTTCTACACCGGGCCACAGGTCGAGCAGCTCGCCAGACTGGTAGACGAGATGAGCGTCGACGTCTACGCCTTCGGGATCACGGCGGACTTCAGGACCGCTCTTTTCCCCGGGTCCCAGCGGATGATCGAGCTGGCCGATCGGGTCCAGTCGCTACAGGTGGAAGCGCTGTGCTGGTGCGGTCATCGCGCCACTCACAACGCGCGCGTCGTGCAGGGCGCGATGGTTCTGGAGGGTGAGCAGGTCGTCGTGGGCGATATCGCGCCCGACGACGCCACGGTGGTGGAGTACGAGGTTCTGTGTCGGCGTCACTACATGCGCCGGATGACCTCACAGTCGGCGCGGGCCACCGCACTCTCGCCTGACGTGCTGCCGTTCGAACCCGGTCTGTCCCAGATACCGCTCCCGACTCTCAAGCGCTGATCCCGGCTCGCCGTCCGCGCGAAGGAGCAGTCTCAGGAAGAGGAGCGGTCGCTGCCCGGTCTCGAGCCGAACATGATGTCTCCCCAGGCGGGGACGCTGGGTCGGCCGGCCTTGCGGGCAGCCTTTCGCGGTGGCTGCTGGGCGCTCTGGTCATCGGGGGCTCCGGCATCGTTGCCGGGCAGACCCCCGGGCGTGCTGAAGCGACCGGCCAGCTCGACGAGATAGGCGGCGGCCTCGGGCTCAGGGCGACCGTCGACCCCGGACGGATCGGGTTCCGCGTGGGCAGCGGGGGGAGGCGGCATCATCTCGGGGTCGTAGGCGAGGTCTTCAAGGGGCAAGGCCTCATCGGGCACGTGCCCACCCGCTCCCGGCACATTCGTCGGAGTCTTGGCCGAGCCACGCCGGCCGCCGGGTCTGCGCCGGCCGCGCGCGTTGCTGCGCTCGCGCATCGCGGTCATCAGGTCGAGCGGCTCCTCGTGGTGCCCGACCGGGGAGGCGGTTCGCAGGCCACCCTCGGCTTCCAGGTCGTAGACCTTGGTGGCGCGCTCAGGTGGCGAAGGTAGGTGCGGCGCCGGCAACGGCCCCTTGGCAGGCTGCTCGGCCTCGCTGAGCCACCTGGCCTCGTCGTCGACGGCAGACACGGTCCGGTCGGCAAGGTCATAGCTCCACGAGGCCTGACGCTGGCGGCCCCCGGCCGAGAAGGTCAGCACGACGGTCCAGGGGCCGTCATCCGAGCGCCACGAGTCCCAGCTGGTCTCGGACGCGTCGACGCCACGTCCCTTGAGCCGTTCGGCCACCCGCGCCGAGAGGGTGGGCGCGGTTCCGCTGCTGGTGCTGCCATTGCGTCCTCGCAGACGCGCATTCCGTGCCAGACCAGTCACGTGCTCGCGCTCGGCGAGGATCGGACCCTCGTAACGGTGGACCTTCTCGACCGACCATCCAGCCCGGCTGGCAGCCTCTTCGGCGGAGGCACCGGCCCGGATCAGGGCCTGGACATCCCGAGGGCGCAGCCCTCCGTCGATCTCGATCTGAAGCTGTCCCAGGCGTGGCCGATCACGGCGGATCGCAGCCCGCAACGGCTCGTCGACACGTACCCGGAATCGTCCGCCGTCGCCTCCGCTGAGCAACAGGTGCTCCCCATCCTCGTGAACGCCAATTAGCTGCAGGTCTTGCATCGCCTTCTCCTGGGTCGCCCGACAAGATAAGACTCTGCCATCTTCGTCGGCCGCGGAGGTGCAGGCCACGCCGGAACGGTAGTTTTGGCCGAACCATGGGGACCCCATCATGTCGGTCTCCACTGCGAACCGGAGAATACCTGTGACCTCACCCGCGAGTCAGAGCAGCACCGGCCCACTGGCGCCGTACGACGGCATCCTGCTGATGTCGTTCGGGGGACCCGAAGGTCCCGACGACGTGATGCCTTTCCTGCGCACCGTCACGGCCGGACGGGGCATCCCGGACGAGCGGCTCGGTGTCGTTGCGGAGCACTACCACCTGTTCGGGGGCAAGAGCCCCATCAACGACCAGAACCGTGCTCTGCTGAGCGCACTGCGCCTCGAGCTGGACCGGCGTGAGGTCGCGGCCCCCCTGCTGTGGGGCAACCGCAACTTCGGCCCTTTCGTCACCGACACGTTGCGTGAGGCCTACGACGCCGGTATGCGCCGCGTGGTCGCCATCGTGACCAGCGCATACTCCTGCTACTCCTCCTGCCGTCAGTACCGCGAGGACCTCGCGTCTGCCGTTCTGACCCTGGCCGGTGAGGGACGCGATATCGAGGTCGACAAGGTGCGGCCCTACTTCAACCACCCGGGGTTCTCACGGGTCATCGCCCGAAAGGTGACCGAGGCCGTGCGCGCGCTCGGCCAGCGGCCTGAGGATGAGGTCCGCCTGGTCTTCGTCACGCACTCCATCTCCGACGGCATGGACGCCACTTCCGGCCCCGGGGACGGCGAGGGCAACGCCTACAGCCGCCAGCACCTGGATCTCGCGGCGGCCATCACGGCGGAGGTCAACGCGACGCTGGACCGGCACCTTGACCATGTTCTGGTCTACTGCTCCCGCTCGGGGCCGCCCTCCCAGCCGTGGCTCGAGCCCGACGTCAACGACGCGCTGCGGACACTGGCCGGCGACGGGGTCAGGGCCGTTGTCGTGGCCCCCGTCGGGTTCATCTCCGACCACATGGAGGTCCGGTTCGACCTCGACACGGAGGCTGCGCAGACCGCGGCAGGGCTTGGCCTGGAGATGGTGCGGGTGCCGACGGTGGGCACGGACCCCGAGTTCGTCTCGGGCCTGGTCGACCTGGCCCTGGAGCGAGCCGCGCAGTCCCGCGACGAGCACGTCAGCTCTCCCTCCTGGCCCGGCGACCAGGTGTTCCCGGCCGTGTGCCGGCCTGGTTGCTGTCCCAACCTGAGGGTGGCCAGACCGGCGCTCTGCGGGTCGGACTGATGTGCCCCGACGCGGAGATGACCAGGGAGCCGTTCCCGCAGGTGCCGGCTGCTCAGGCACTGTCCGAACCGCTGCTTCGGGCGCTCGAGGACCTGGCCGTCTCGGCTGCCCGGGCGGCCGGGCGCTTCATCGTCGATGACCGTCCGGCCTCACTCGGCGTCGTTGATACCAAGAGCAGCGTCAACGACATCGTCACCGTCATGGACCAGCAGTCCGAGGCGCTGCTGCGCCGTCACCTGCTCGGGGCTCGGCCCGATGACGCGATCCTGGGCGAGGAGGACGGGGCGTCGGAGGGGG
>JANOHS010000302.1:0-1950 GCA_031406655.1 Micrococcales bacterium | reverse complement strand
CGAGCCCGATCGAGATTCGCAGGAGGCCGGGGTTCGGACGGGCCTCCGCCGCGACCGGCCGGTGGGTCAACGATGCCGGGTGCTCGATCAGGGTCTCGGTACCCCCGAGCGACACGGCGTGGCCGATGAGCGTGCAGGCTTTGGCCACGGCAGCTGCGGCCGGGTATCCGCCGACCACCTCGAACGCGAGCACCGATCCTGGGCCGGCCATCTGGCGACCCACGACCCCGTCGGGGTCGCATCCGGGCAGTCCGGGAAAGTGCACCGCTTGCACGGACGGGTGTGCGGCCAGGAACTCGGCGACCAGCTGGGCGCTGGCCTGCTGGGCGCGCACCCGGACCGGCAGCGTCTGCAGCCCTCGGTGCAACAGGTAGCCGGCGAGCGGATGCAGTATGCCGCCGGTGATGGCCCGCACCTGTCGGAGCCTCGCCGCCCACTCCGGACCCGCGGCGACGACGCCGCCCACCACATCTCCGTGGCCACCGATGAACTTCGTGGCGCTGTGCAGAACGAGGGCTGCACCGTGCCGCATCGGCTGCTGCAGCACAGGCGTGGCAAAGGTGTTGTCGACCAGGACCGGAACATCGCCGGCCTGGGCACGGACATCGGCCAGGTCCAGCAGATCCAGGGTGGGGTTCCCCGGCGTCTCCACGATCACCAGACCGGTGTCCGGACGCAGGGCAGACCCGATCTCTTTCGGGCTCGCGAACGTGACCTCAACGCCGAGCAGCCCTTTGTCGAGCAGGTGGTCGGTGCCTCCGTAGAGGGGACGGACGGCCACAACGTGTCTCTTGCCCGAGGCGCTCATGGCGAGCAGACAAGCGCTCATTGCGGCCATGCCCGAGGCGAAAGCCACGGCCTCGGCGCTGCCCTCGAGCTCGGCGAGTGCGTCCTCGAAGCGGGCGACCGTGGGGTTCCACAGCCGTCCGTACACGTGGCTACCGCCCGGGATCGGCCGCCCACCGGTCGCGAGCCCTTCATAGGAGTCGCCGCCCGACTCGACGTCCGCCAGCGGGTTGGTGGTGGACAGGTCGATCGCGGGCACATGGACCCCGAGGCCGGCAAGGTCACGTCGTCCGGCATGCACCGCACGAGTCTCGAGAGCGTTCATGATGCCTCCTGGAAGTTCAACCGAATGCTCTATTCTCGAGACTTCAAGAGGCCGCAAGCAAGGAGTACGCATTTGATTCGGCTCATGCGCCTCTTACTGTCATCTATTCGGCGCGCGCAGGCCTGGAGGCGATACCGATGAACAACGTTCGACGCCCTGTCCTCGATGAGATCGACCATGCGATTCTGCGACTGCTCGCCGCCGATGGCCGGATGCCCAACCTCGCGCTCGCATCCGCGGTGGGGATCGCACCCTCGACGTGCCTCGGGCGGGTCAGAGCCCTTCGCGAGAGCGGCATCATTCGCGGCTACCACGCCGACATCGACCTGACGGGTGTGGGCCTGCCGATACAGGCCATCATCGCCGTCCGGCTACAGGCGCATCACCGCGACCAGATCGAGGCCTTCGTCACGCTGGCCCCTCATCTGCCGGGTGTGGTCGAGGTGTTTCACGTCGCCGGAGGAACCGACTACCTGCTCCACGTCGCGACCACTGACACGACCGCCCTGCACGACTTCATCCTGGAGTACTTCGCCGCCAGCCCGGCCATCCAGCACGCGGAGACCAGCCTGGTCTTCCGGCATCTACGGGGCACCAACGTGCTGCCGGCACGGTGAGTAACGCCGGCCGCCCGGTCCCTCGCTCGCAGATCAGGCTGGCGGGTCAGTCGTCCCACTCGAGCAGGACCTGGCCACCCTGGACGGCGTCCCCGACGACCACGTCGACCGACCTGACCTTGCCATCCTTCGGCGCGGTCACCTCGGTCTCCATCTTCATGGCCTCGAGCACGAACAAGGTGTCGCCGGACTTCACGTCGGCTCCGGCCTCGATGAGCACCT
>JANOHS010000258.1:0-10604 GCA_031406655.1 Micrococcales bacterium | reverse complement strand
GACTGCATACCTCTTGGTGTGCTTCATTTCCAGCGACTCCTTCTGTTCGGGTGACTCTTGTGACGGCGGGTATGACGGGTGCGTACTGCGTCAGTAGCGGAACGGCCAGAACCGCACGTAGTCCTTGGTGCGTTGCCAGATCCGGGCGAGGCCGCGCGGCTCGATGATCAGGAAGAGGACGATGACCAGGCCGAAGACCGCGTTCTTGATAGCCGGCAGCTGGTCGGCGAGGAAGGGCACCTGGCCCTTGACCGCGTCGCTGACCTCGGTGAGCAGGGCAGGCAGGAGAATCATGAAGGCCGCGCCGTAGACGGCGCCTGCGACCGAGCCCAGGCCCCCGACGATGATCATCGCGAGGTAGAGGACAGAGACGTCGAGGGTGAAACGTTCCCAGGTGACCGTCTCGGTGTAGTGCGCGGTCAGTGCGCCCGCAAGCCCGACGAAACCGCTGGAGACGGCGAAGGCTGTGACCTTGGCGCGGGTGAGGTTCACGCCGATGGCCTCGGCAGCGATGTCATGGTCGCGGACCGCCATGAAGGAGCGGCCGAGCCCGGTGCGGAACAGGTTGCGTGCGGCCAGCACGGCGACCACGGCGAGGACGAGCAGGACCCAGTACCACTGGAACTCGAATGTTGCGCGCTTGATCTCCCAGCCGAACAGGTTGAGCCGGGAGACGTCGATGAAGCCCTTGCCGTCGGACAGCCAGGTCCAGCGTCGGACGACGAAGATGATGATCTCCTGGCTGGCCAGGGTGGCGATCGCCAGGTAGAGGCCCTTGAGCCGCAACGCCGGGAGGCCGAAGAACGCTCCGATGCCGGCCGTCGTCAGCACCGCGATCACGACGCAGACGACCACGGGAAGCCCGGCGCGCTCATGCAGGATCGCGCTCGTGTAGGCGCCGACCGCGAGGAAGCCACCCTGGCCGAGAGAGATCTGACCGGTGAAGCCGACCAGGATGTTGAGGCCGACGGCGCCGATGACGGCGATCAGGATCGTGTTGACGATGCCGAGCCAGTACTTGTCCAGGACGTAGGGAGCCGCGACAAGGGCCATGATCATCAGGCCCAGCCGGGCATACTCGGCGCGGGTGTGCCGCAGGGCGAGCTCGGCCCGGTAGCTGCGGTGGTGGATGCCGGTTGCGGTTGCCATCGCTCAGACCCTCTCGATCCGTGTCTCGCCGAACAGTCCGTAGGGCCGGACCATGAGGATCAGGACCAGGACGACGTAGGGGATGACCTCCGCCAAACCGGGGTCGGCGTAGCCCGAGACGTACTGCTTGAGCAGGCCGATCGTGAGTCCGCCGACGATGGTGCCGGGGACGGAGTCGAGGCCACCGAGGATCACCACGGGGAACACGATCAGCCCGAAGCTCGCGATGTTCTGCTCCACAGCGGACACGTCCGCCAGCAGGACGCCGGCGATCAGCGCGCTGACTGCCGCCAGCGCCCACGCCATCGCGAAGATCCGGCGGACCGAGATTCCCATGGTCAGGGCCGCCTGCTGGTCGTCGGCCACGGCCCGCATCGCGATGCCGTGACGCGAACGCCGGAAGAACACCGTGAAGGCGGTGAGGACGAGCGCCGCGATGGCGATGACGAACAGCCGGTTCAACGGGATCTGGCCACCGAAGATGTGGATCGAGTTGCGCGGCAGGATCGCCGGCTGCTCACGGACCGCGGTCCCGAAGAACATCTGGACGACCGCGCGCAGGACCGCGGACAGGCCGATCGTCACCATGATCACGCTGATCGGGCTCTCACCGATCAGCGGGCGCAGGACGAACCGCTCGACGACGATGCCCAGACCCACCGCGAACATGACCCCCACGATGCTGGCCAGCACGATCGGCAGACCGAGAAGGACGAACGCCGCGTAGAAGGTGTAGGCGCCGACCAGCAGGAACTCGCCCTGCGCGAAGTTGATCACGCTCGTCGCCTTGTAGATCAGGACGAAACCCAGGGCCGCAAGCGCGAGGATGGCGCCGTCCGCCATGCCGTAGACCGTGAGTGAGAAGAAGGTGCTCATCGGCGTCCGCTCCAGACGGGACGGCGGCCTGCTCCGGCCGGAACGACGTAGCTGACCAGGTCGAAGATCCGCAGCTCGATCGTGCGCGCCACGGTCGAGCCGTCCTGGTAGGTCACGGTGCTGTGGACCTCCACGCTCGGCTCGCCCTTGTCGAGGGCGGCGATGATGTCGGCATAGCGCTGGTTGATCACCGAACGGCGGACCTTGCGGGTGCGGGTGATCTCGTCGTCGTCCGGGTCGAACTGCTTGTGCAATATGACGAAGCGCTGGATCCGGATGCTCTCCGGCAGGTCCTGGTTCGCGCGGTCCACCTCCTCCGCGACGAGGTCGTAGACGTCCTTCTTGCCGGCCAGGTCCGTGTAGGTCGTGTACGACAGGTGCTGGTGCTCCGCCCAGGAACCCACGGTGAGGGGATCCAGGGTGATCAGGGCCGTCATACCGCCGGAAGCGGCCCCGTCAGCAGCTGCCGATGAGGCGTCGCCGGCGAACGTGACGGCCTCCTCGATGTAGGGCGAGAACTTCAGCTTGTTCTCGATGAAGGCACTGGAGAAGCGCGTCCCGTCGGCCGTCTGCAGAACGTCCTTGGCTCGGTCGATAACGACGAGCTGGCCTGCCTCGTCGAGGTAACCGGCGTCACCCGTGTGCAACCAGCCTTCGGCGTCGACGGTCTCGGCCGTCACCTCGGGCTGGCGGTGGTAACCGCGGAACACCGAGGCCGACCGCAGCAGGATCTCGCCGTCGTCCGTGATCCGCAGCTCCGTGCCGGGGATCGGCGTGCCCACCGTGTTGAAGGCGATGGCGTCGTCGCGGTGAACGACGGCAATGCCGCAGATCTCGGTCTGGCCATAGATCTGCTTGAGGTTGACGCCGATCGCGTGGAAGAAGCGGAAGACGTCCGGGCCGAGCGGGGCGCCACCGGTGTAGCAGCGCTTGATCCGGGCCAGCCCGAGCTGGTCGCGGACCGGGCGAAGAGCCACGACATCCGCGAGGCGGTAGGCCAGACCGAGCCACGGGCCTGCTCGTTGACCCTTCACCCGCCGCCCCGCCGCCTTGTCGCCCACGTCATAGCCCCAGCCGAACGCCGCCCGCTTGAGCCAGCCGGCCTCGTCGATGCGGACCTGGACCTCCGAGAGCATCGACTCCCAGATGCGCGGCGGGCTGAACATGACGTTCGGGCCGATCTCGCGCAGGTCCGTCCGCTGGGTCAGGGCGTCCTCGGGGAACGAGATGGTCAGGCCTCGAGAGAGCCCGCACGCCACGGCGAGCATATGCTCACCGATCCACGCGAACGGCAGGAAGGAGACGTAGCGGTCCTTGGCCCCGATCGGGTCGACGGCGGTGAGGTGCTCGGCCATCGCCAGCAGGTTGGCGTGGGAGAGCTCGCCGAGCTTCGGGCGCGAGGTCGTGCCGGAGGTCGTGCAGATGATCGCGATGTCCTCGGCGCTGCACCCGTCCAGCTGGCTGTCCAGCCAGCCGGGCCGCTGCGCCGCGAGCTCGCGGCCCAGCGCCTCGACGGCGGTGAAGTCCCGCAGACAGGGGTCCGTATAGGACTCCAGACCGTGCGGGTCGTAGAAGACAACGGTCTCGACCAGCAGGGCCGGGTCCTGGCCTGGCTGGTCTGCTTGTGTCGCATCATGGCTGGCCTGCGCGTCGTCCCGCAGACGCAGCAGCTTGTCCACCTGCTCCTGGTCCTCGGCCACCACGACCTTGACGCGGGCCAGGGTCAGGATGTGCCGCAGCTCCTCGCCCAGGCTCGTGGGGAAGATGCCGACGACGGCCGCGCCCAGCGTCTGCGCTGCCAGCTCGGCGATGAGCCACTCCGGCCGGTTGTCACCCAGGACCGCCACGACCTCGCCCCGTTCGACCCCGAGAGAGGCGAGCCCGTGCGCGAAGTCGCGGACGCGGGCGTCATACGAGCTCCACGTCATGGGTGTCCAGATGCCGTAGCGCTTCTCCTGCAGTGCGACCTCATCCGGCCGCTCGCTCGCGAGCTTGGCCAGGAGCTGCGGGAAGGTGCTCACGCTGCCCCCTCGGCGCCCAGGTAGGCCTCGATGACCGCTGGGCTGCCCTTGACCTCGTCCGGCGTGCCGTCCGCGATCAGGCGGCCGAAGTCGAGAACGCTGACCTGGTCGGAGATGTCCATGACCACGTTCATGTCGTGCTCGATGAGAACCACGGTGACACCGGCGAGCTCGTGGACGTCCAGGATGTAGCGCGCCATGTCCTCCTTCTCCTCGGCGTTCATGCCGGCCATCGGCTCGTCCAGCAGCAGCAGAGCCGGCTGGATGCAGAGGGCGCGACCGAGCTCGACCCGTTTCTGGATTCCGTAGGCGAGGGAACCGACCGCATGGTGGCGGTAGGCCTGGAGGGCAAGCAGGTCGATGACCTCCTCGACCAGGCCGCGGTGAGCGATCTCCTGGCGGCGGGCGGGGCCGAACCACAGCAGGGAGGCAGCCACACTGTGACTCATGTGGATGTGCCGGCCGAGCATGAGGTTCTCAAGGACGGTCAGATGGGCGAACAGCTCGATGTTCTGGAAGGACCGGGCGACGCCGAGACGGGCGATCCGGTGCGGTGGCAGACGGGTGAGCTCGTGGCTGGTGGCGCCAAGCTCGGCGCCGGTGTGCAGGACGATTCGGCCTTCCTGGGGGTGATAGAGGCCGCTGGCACAGTTCAGCAGCGAGGACTTGCCGGCGCCGTTGGGCCCGATGACGGCGTGGATGTTGCCCTGCGTGACGGTGAAGCTCACCTCGGTCAGCGCGGAGACACCGCCGAAGCGCAGGGTCACGTCATGCACTTCCAGCAGCGGCTGGCCCACAAGGACCCCACTGGAGTTCAGGCTGTGTTCGTAGGCCCGGGTGAGCACGGTCGAGACCTCCTCGTCGCCGGACGTACCGACTGCTGTCGGCATGTGACCCAGATCATAGGGTTCCACTATGTGAAAGGCAATACCTGTTTTCGGAATAGGAATCCGATGTTATCGTCCTTTCAGCAGTCAGTGACCGTGAGGAGGAGCCCAATGCAGCACGACGCCGCAGCCGATGGTCGCGGCGGCCTGGGCACCGTCCGCAACGCGGTCCTGCTGCTCGACCTGCTCAGCCGCGGGCCCGCCTACCAGCAGCTGACCGACCTCGCCGAGCGGTCCGGGCTCTCGGTCCCGACGGTGCACCGGCTGCTGCGCTCGCTGGTCCTCGCCGACCTGGTCGAGCAGGACCCACGATCCTCCCGCTACGGGCTGGGCCCGGAGCTGACCCGTCTTTCCCACCAGTACCTCGCCCGCCTGCCGATCCTTGGTGCGCTCTCCCCGTACCTCGTGCAGCTGCGCGACCAGGTCGGCTCCACCGTCCACGTCGAGGTGCTCGTCCGGGGACAGGCCGTCTACATCGACCGCGTCGACGGCGACGACCGAGGCCTCTACCGCGACGCACACCGGGTGCACCCGGCACTTGCCACCGCGGGTGGTCGGATCCTCGCCGCGCGGGCGGAGGACGAGGTGTGGAAGATGGCCTGGGAGCTTGCCTCGCCGCAGGACCGTGTGACCGCCGACCGCGAGCGCGATACGTGGGCTCAGGCGAGTCACCTGGTCTCGTACGGCCCGGACCCCACTGCGCCGCGGGAGGTCGCGGTGCCGGTTCTGGACGGCCGTGGCCACGCGGTCGCAGCGCTCGCGGCCAACCCGCCACCTGGTGCGGATCCGGCCCAGATCGAGACGATGGCGGCCCACCTGCGGCTCGCGGCCGCCGCAGCCGGACGGACCCTGGGTCATGGCTGAAGGCTCGGTCGCCGGGCAGGGCGATGGTCCCGACCTCTCCTCATGGGCCGAGGTTGCGTCAGCACTGCCCTGGACCAAGCCGTATGACGACCTGTGGGTTCCGGGCGAACGCCTCGGGACGTGGTTCACCGGTGGCGAGCTCAACGCGTCCGTTGCCTGCGTCGACCGGCACCTGCCAGAGCGCGCCGATCAGGTCGCAATCCTCTGGGAGGGTGAGCCGGGCGACCGCAGGTCCCTGACCTTTGGGCAGCTCCATGAGGAGGTGCTCGCGCTGACCCGGGGCCTGCGCGGCCTCGGGGTTGATCGCGGCGACCATGTCGTCCTGCACCTCGGCTGGCTGCCCGAGACGGTCGTGGCGATGCTCGCCTGCGCCCGGATCGGCGCCGTGCACACCGTCATACCGACGCCGCTTCCAGCCGAGGCCCTGGCCGACCGGCTGGCGGACCTGGCCCCCAAGATCCTGTTCACCCAGGACGGCGCGTGGCGGCGAGGCTCGGTGCTGCCACTGAAGACCCGCGCCGACGAGGCCCTCAGCGCGGTCGCCGGCGTTGAACAGACCATCGTGATCCGGCGCACCGGCATGGATGTGGGCTGGTATGAAGGCGACCGGTGGTACCACGACCTTGTCGCCGGCACCCGGCCCGGGCGGATGGAGATGCGACCCGGCGATGCGGCACCGGCAGACCTGCCGGCGAGCCACCCGCTGATCGCGGTCAACCTGGCCAACCGCCGCGGCCATCCGGTCACGGTCCTGCACGCAACCGCCAACGTCATGGTCAACGCCACCGCGGTGCACCGGCGCGGCCTCAGCAGCGGCGGCGTCTTCTGGTGTGCGGCTGACGTCTCCTCGCTCGGCGCCCAGGTCCACGGGATCTATGGGCCACTTGCCTGCGGAGACACCACCGTCATGTTCGAGGGCACGCTCGACGTGCCCACGCACACCCGCGCCTGGGAGGTCATCGAGCGATACGGCGTCGCAACGTTCGCGACCTCACCATCGGTCGTTCGCACCATGCGGGGCTGGTCCCACGAGCTGCCTGAGATGGTTTCCATCAGGTCCCTCGCGCGGGTCGTCACGCTGGGCGAGCCGATGGATCCCGAGCTGCGCGAATGGCTCCTGCGCGACCTGGGCCGAGGCGACCTCGACGTGGCCGACGGCTGGGGACAGGTGGAGCTGGGCGGCATCGTGCGCCTGGACCATCCGGTCGACCCGTCGGGGATGCCCGACCCCGGACTTCGCATCGTCGACGGAGCAGGCCACTCGGTTCCCCCGGGTGAGGCCGGCGAGCTGGTGCTGGAACGTCCGTGGGCAGGAACCATGTGTGGCGCCGAAGGCCCGACGGCAGGTGTCATCGAGAGCCACTGGACCCGGCACCCCTCGGTCTATGCCACCGGCGACATGGCCAGGCTCGGAGCCGATGGCTCGATCGAGTTCCTGGGGCGCACCGACGAGGTCGTGTCGGTGTCCGGCCAGCTCGTGTCGCTCACTGAGGTGCGCGAGGTGCTCCTGGCCCACCCCTTCGTCCAGTCAGCCGACGTGGTGCAGCGCAAGGATGCCCGGCTCGGCCGATCCCTTGCTGCCGCAGTCGTGCTCGCCCCCGACGCGCTGCCGGGGACCGGAGACCTGGCTGCGGTGGCCCGCGACCTGCTCGACGCGGTCCGTGAGGTGATGGGCGGGCTGGCCCGGCCGCGCATACTCCTGTTCGTCGATCGCTTCGGTGACGAGCTGACCGCCTCGGACCGGCGAGTTGCGCTGGCAACGTTGGCTGCTCGTGAGGCCAATGGCCCGTTGCAGGTGACCTGGTCGCAGATCCTGGCCGCCGCCGGCCACCAACCCCAAACCTAGGGAGCGTGCTGCCCTTCCAGCCCCAAACCTAGGGATTGTGCGGCCCCACCGGCTGCAAACCTAGGGATTGTGCGGCCCTTCCAGCCCCAAACCTAGGGACTGTGCGGGCGGAGATCGGGCCGGTCGAACGTCTCGGCAGCCGCGTGCGCATTCGGTGTCCCGACGTCCAGGTCGGCTCCCGCGGCGAGCAGCACCCGCACGACGTCGTCCTCCCCCTTCAAGATCGCGCCGGCCAGTGGGCTCTGCCCGCGGTCATTGGTGCGATCCGGGTCGGCGCCCAGGTCCAGCAGCGCGCTGACCGTCTCGGCGTGACCGTGGTAGGCGGCAAGCATCAGCAGCGTGTTACCCGTCGCATCGGTGAGGTTCGCTGGGACCCCGTGCTCGACATACGCCCGGAGCCTTTGCGTGTCGCCTCCCCGCGCGAGGTCGAAGCAGGCGTGCGCCGTCGCAACCAGCTGCGGACCCGGCGGGCTGTCGACGCTGTCGTCCCACGGCCTGTCAGTGCTCACCATGTCAGGTTACGTCCAGTCGGCTCCGGTGCCCTCGAACTCGTCGAAGACCAGCCAGGTACGTGTCGACCTGACGCTCGGGATGCTCTGGATCCCGTCGAGGACGAGGTCCCGCAGGGCGGCGTTGTCGGGCGTGCGCACCAGGACCAGGACGTCGAAGTCCGCGCCGAGCCTCGAGACGTGTTCGACATAGGGCATGCGCCTGAGCTGGGCGGACACGTCGGGCCAGGAGTTCTGCTGGATGGACAGCGAGACGTAGGCCGAGGTGCCAAGTCCCGCGCGCTCGTGGGCGATGCGGGCGCCGAAGCCGGTGATCACGCCGTCGCTGACCAGCCGGCCCACCCGCGCATACGCACTGGCCCGCGAGATGTGGACCCGCTCGGCCAGCGAACGGACCGACATGCGGGCGTCCCGGACGAGCTCGCCCAGGATCTGTCGGTCGGGGGCGTCCAAGGGCCTGACCGAACGTCCGGCACCCGCCCGGCCCGGGGGTGGCTGCGTGGACATCTGGCCGTTCATGAGTCGCTCATGGAACCGATTGTCTCCCATCTATGGCATCCATGGCGACAGGTATCAGCCTGGGGAGATGATTGAGCTCCACATCGGCCTTCGGCCGCAGTTCTCGACCGGGCCACCTGCCCCACGCCCACTGCCCCGGAGGTCCTGCTGTGACGACGAAGACAAGCACCGCGCTCCCCCAGACCCTGCCCGCCGATGGCCCCTTCGCCCGCGGGCTGATGCCGGCGCCGATCCCCGTGCAGTTCCTGGACGCGGCTGGGCAGCGGGTTCAGGCGATCACCGACGACTACTCCGAGCCGGCCCACGAGCAGCTCGTCGCGGCCTATCGGGCCATGGTCATCGGCCGACGCTTCGACATCCAGGCAACGACGCTGGCCAAGCAGGGCCGCCTCGCGGTCTACCCGCCGTCGCGCGGCCAGGAAGCCTGCCAGGTCGGGGCGATGCTGGCGTTGTCCGAGGGCGACTGGGCGTTCCCGACCTACCGCGACTCGATGGCCCTGGTGACCCGCGGCCTCGACCCGGTCGAGATCCTCGACCTGCCGCGCGGCTACAGCCACTGCGGTTACGACCCGATGACGACCAGGACCGCGCCGCAGTGCACACCCCTGGCGACGCAGCTGGTCCACGCCGCGGGGTTCGCCTATGGCGAGAAGCGCAGGGGCCGCCCGACTGTTGCGATGGCGTTCGTCGGGGACGGAGGCACCAGCGAGGGCGACTTCCACGAGGCGCTCAACTTCGCGGCCGTGTTCAGGTCCCCGGTCGTGTTCCTCGTCCAGAACAACCGGTACGCCATCAGCGTCCCCCTGTCGAGGCAGACTGCCGCTCCGTCGTTGGGGTACAAGGGAATCGGATACGGCATCCCCTCAGAACAGGTTGACGGCAATGATGCCATGGCCATGCTCGCCGTGCTCAACAAGGCAGTCGCGCACGCACGGTCGGGTCAGGGGCCCGTGCTGGTCGAGGCGCACACCTACCGTCTGGACGCCCACACCAACGCCGACGACTCGACTCGCTACCGCGACGCCCACGAGGTCGACGAATGGACCCACCGTGACCCGATCGCGCGCCTTGAGGCGTGGCTGCGCCGCGAGGGACTTGTCGATGACGCCTTCGTCGCCTCGGTGGCCGAGGAGTCCGAGGCGTTCGCCGCGGATGTCCGTGACCGGATGAGTACTGACCCCGTGGTGGACCCGATGTCGTTGTTCGACAACGTGTTTGCCACGCCGACATCGCAGCTTCTCGAGCAGCGCGCGATGGTCCGGGCCGAGCTCGACGCCGAGGCCGAGGAGGCCAGCCGATGACCCTCACGTCTGCGCTCCCGGCACCCACTGCCTCCGCGGCCCAGCTGGTCACCATGTCCGGGGCCATCAACCGCGCGCTACGCGACGCGTTGACGGCCGACCCCGACGTGGTGGTCTTCGGAGAGGACGTGGGCACCCTTGGCGGCGTCTTCCGCGTCACCGACGGCATCGCCCGCGACTTCGGCGAGGACCGCTGCTTCGACACACCTTTGGCCGAGTCCGGCATCGTCGGCTTCGCCGTCGGTATGGCGATGGCCGGCTTCCGTCCCGTCATCGAGCTCCAGTTCGACGCGTTCGCGTACCCGGCCTTCGAGCAGATCGCCTCGCACGTCGCCAAGATGCGCAACCGCACGTCGGGCAACGTCAACCTGCCGATCGTGATCCGCGTGCCGTTTGCCGGTGGCATCGGCGGCGTGGAGCACCACTGCGACTCCAGCGAGGCCTACTACGCCCACACTGCCGGGCTCAAGGTCGTCACACCGGCCACCGTCCAGGATGCCTACACGCTGCTGCGAGAGGCGATCAACGACCCCGACCCGGTCGTCTTCATGGAGCCCAAGCGGCTCTACTGGTCCAAGGGGTCCATCGAATCCGCCATCGCTGCAACGACATTCGCCTCCTTCGGCCGGGCT
>JANOHS010000251.1:0-6786 GCA_031406655.1 Micrococcales bacterium | reverse complement strand
CCGGTATGCCGTGGCGCGTCGTGCGCCGCCGGCACGAGGTCGCCGACCACGGGGTCGAAACGGGCAAAGCCCTCACGGCCGGAGAGTCGGCCAGCGATGCGGTTGGACAACGCGTAGTAGCCGTCGTGGACGACGACCTGTGTGGCATGGTTCGAGAGCGCTCGGCCCTGAATGTCGACCATGGTCGGCTCCTCGACGACGTGGGTGACCATCTCGTCGCTGACGACTGACGGTGGAAACGGCGCATCCTGTTGCAGGACAATACAGTTGGAGCCGGTGGCTACGTCGTCGCTCGAGCCGACATGCTCTATCAGCCATGCCCGGTCCTGCGTTGCCCAGCTCTGCGGAGTGAGGATGCAGAAGGCCACCGGGACGGGGATGTTGCCGGCCTCTGCGTGGACAGCCATAGCCCGCAGCGCCGCCATGGTGACTCGATGGGTCTGGATGTGGTCCGGGTGCGCGTAGCCGCCGTGCTCGTCGTAGGTCACGACGACGTCTGGTCGTAGCGCCCGGATGTGCGCTTCCACCATGGCGGAGGCCTCGGCCGGGTCGGCCCGGACGAACGCATCCGGATGTTCCGCGCTCGGCGTGCCAGCCATGCCTGAGTCGCGATACCGCGAAGCCACTTTCCGGCCAGGGTCCTCCCCAAGCACCGAGTGCGCCACCCCGAGCACCGACATGGCCGCACGGAGCTCCTCATGGCGCCACTTCCCGAGCGTGTCGTCGCGGTCGGACCCGAGATGGGCCAGCGCGCGAGGGATGACCTCGCCCTCCTCGCCGAGGGTGCAGGTAAGGAGGTGGACGTCGTGGCCGCGGGCGGCATACGCGCCCATGGTCACCCCGGTCGTCAGCGTCTCGTCGTCGGGGTGCGCGTGGACGAACAGCAGCCTCGCGTGTCCGGTGACGTCAGGGGACCCGGGACGACTGCTCACCGGACCGCTACCGTCGCGAGGTCGACCGTGCCACCGAGCGCCTGGTTGTCGACATAGCCCTGGACGCCGGTGCCGTGCACGAACACCGACCTGCGGTTGGTCAGGGCTATGGCGGCGACCTTGGCCGAGAGCTCCTCGTCAAGGTCTCCCCAGGCCTTCTCACGATCGGACGCGTCGGCGATCTTCGCGACGGCATCGATCCTGGCGTTGAACGCCGGGTCGGCGAACCGGCCGAAGTCCTGGCCCGACGAGGTTGCCGTGAGGTTCAGCCGGCTGTCGAACAACGACGGGATCACGCTCGACCCTGATGGCCACACCGCGGACCCCACGGCCCACATCACGTCGTAGTCTCGGCTGTTCCTGACGGCCGTGATCGTCGCCCAGTAGTCATCCAGCCCCTCGAGGGTGACCGAGAACCCGGCGTCCTGCCACCCCTGTTGCAGGGCGGCCATCGCCTTGTCCGCGAAGGTGCCCTTGCGGTAGGCCACGGTGATGCGGACCGGCAGGGCCATCCCTGACGCCTGCAGCAGGGCACGCGCGCGAACGGCGTCACCACGGGGCGGGACGTCCAGCGGGTTGAAGTCCCGGTAGGCCGGGAGGGACTTGTTGATCATCGCGTGGGTGGCTTCCGCAGCGCTGTCCCCGCCCAGGGCTGTGACGTAGGCCTCGCGGTTCGTGGCGACAGCGAGCGCCTGGCGGACCGTGCTGTTGGCCATCATCGGGCGGCTGAAGTTGGGCAGCAGATAGTCCACGAGCGGTGTGCGAGGGTTGGTCGATCGTGACCTGATCTGCGGGGTGAACATGATGTTGCTCTGTAACACCGGTGGCGCCGACTCCGCTGTCACCGCAAAGGAGTCAGGGCCTTCGTTCGTCATGATCCTGCTGACGATCGTCTCGACCGGGATCCCTTCGTGGTAGACGATCTGGGTCGGACGGGCCTGGCGGATGGGGTCGCTCGCCCGGTCCCAGTGAGGGTTGCGCACGAACGTCGCGCCACTGCTCGGCGCCCACGCCGACTTGAGCATGTACGGACCGTTGGAGAAGACCTCGGTGGTCGACGTTGCACCATGGTCCTTGTCCGCACGCACCGGGCCGAACGCCGGCATCGCCACCACCTGGTTGAAGTCCGGCACGGGTGTGGCCAGCTTGAAGGTGATCCGCTGGCCGGCGCAGGTGACTGCCTTGTCGAAGGCCGCCTGGCCGGTCCTGGCGTACGGGCCGGAGTAGATGCTGGAACCGTCAGCCTTTCGCGGCACATCGAGCATGGCGACCGCGTAGTTCGGACCACCGGTGATCCGGCTCGTGGCGAAGGTGCGTGAGACGCCATACTTCACGTCCACACAGGTGACGGGCCTGCCGTCCTGCCACCTGGCGTCGCTGCGCAGCGTGAAGGCCCACGCCTTTCCCCCGGCGCTCACCGTCCCGGTGTCCGTGGCCAGGTCGGGTGCAAGATCCGGCAGGGTGTCCTGTCCGGTGGCCGGGGCCCAGGCCGTCAGCGTCCGCTCGAAGACCCGGCCCGCGAAGGAGATGTCGGCTGCGACAGAGAGACGTTGGGGGTCCCAGGAGTCCACCGGGCCCAGTCGCAGCATGTGCAGCGTTCCGGCGACCTCTTCCGGACCGGCTGGCGTGGGCCCCTCCGTCGAAGCCAACCTCACCGAGCAGGACGTCGTCGCGAGAGCGACGCCAACGGCAAGTGCTGCGGTGCATCTTCTAGGGCGCATGTGGTGGCACTCCTCGCGTGGGCCGTCAGCCCGGCGTCAGGACCTGGCTGCCGTCTTGGCCCGCGCGGCGGTGCGGGCCCGCTGTTCCCGGGGGAGCACCAGCTTGCGGATGCGGACCGCTTCAGGGGTGACCTCGGCGCACTCGTCCTCGCGGCAGAACTCCAGCGCCTGCTCCAGGCTCAGCCTGCGAGCCGGGATCAGGCGCTCGAGCACCTCGGAGGTGGCGGAGCGCACGTTGGTGAGCTTGCGTTCCTTGCAGATGTTGACATCCATGTCCTCCACGCGCGAGTTCTCACCGACGACCATGCCCTCGTAGACCTCGGTGGTCGGCTCCAGGAACATCGCGCCGCGCTCCTGGAGGTTGAACATCGCGTAGGAGGTCGCGGCGCCGGTGCGGTCGGCCACCAGCGATCCGTTCTGCCGGGTCTTGAGCTCTCCCACCCACGGCTCGTAGTCCTCGAAGACGTGGTTGGCGATGCCGGTCCCGCGGGTGTCGGTGAGGAACTCCGTCCGGAAGCCGATCAGCCCGCGCGACGGCACGACGAACTCCATCCGCACCCAGCCGGTGCCGTGGTTGGTCATCTGCTCCATCCGCCCCTTGCGGACCGCCAGCAGCTGGGTGATCGCGCCGAGGTGCTCCTCGGGAGCGTCGATCGTGAGGCGCTCGAACGGTTCGTGAACCACGCCCCCGATCTCGCGGGTGACCACCTGCGGCTTACCGACGGTCATCTCGTAGCCCTCGCGGCGCATCTGCTCCACCAGGATGGCCAGCGCCAGCTCGCCGCGGCCCTGCACCTCCCAGGCGTTGGGACTCTCGGTGGGCAGCACCCGGATCGAGACGTTGCCGACCAGCTCCCGCTCGATCCGGTCCTTGATCAGACGCGCGGTCACCTTGGTGCCCTTGGTCCGCCCCACCAGCGGGGACGTGTTGGTGCCGATCGTCATCGAGATCGCAGGCTCGTCAACCGTGATCAGCGGCAACGGGATCGGGTTCTCCGGGTCGGCCAGCGTCTCACCGATCGTTATCTCGGGGATGCCGGCAAGGGCGATGATGTCGCCGGGGCCGGCGCTGTCGACGGGCTTGCGCTCGAGCGCCTCGGTCATCAGCAGCTCGGTGATCTTTACCCGCTCGATGGTGCCGTCGGCGCGGCACCAGGCGGCCTGCTGACCCTTCCTGATCGTGCCGTTGTAGACGCGGCAGAGCGCCAGGCGACCCAGGAACGGCGAGGCGTCAAGGTTGGTCACGTGCGCCTGCAGTGGGGCCTCGTCGTCGTAGCGGGGCGCCGGGATGGTGTCCAGGATCGCGGTGAAGAGCGACTCGAGAGTGGCCTCGTCGGGCATCACTCCGTTCTCGGGACGGGTCAGCGACGCGCGCCCGGCACGGGCCGAGGCGTAGACGATCGGGAAGTCGAGCTGCGCGGATGCGGTGGCGGCGTTGTCCAGCAGGTCCATGAACAGCTCGTAGGTCTCGTCGACGACCTCGGCGATGCGGGAGTCGGGACGGTCCACCTTGTTGATGCACAGGATGACCGGCATCTTGGCCGCCAGTGCCTTGCGCAGGACGAAGCGCGTCTGCGGCAGCGGGCCCTCCGAGGCGTCGACGAGCAGGACAACACCGTCGACCATGGACAGTCCGCGCTCGACCTCGCCGCCGAAGTCGGCGTGCCCGGGGGTGTCGATGATGTTGACGGTGACCCCGTCGTTGTAGCCGGCCTTCTCGGCCGCCGGGCCCTTGTACCGAACCGCGGTGTTCTTGGCGAGGATGGTGATGCCCTTCTCGCGCTCGAGGTCCCCGGAGTCCATCGCCCGCTCATCGACATGCTGGTGGGCACCGAAGGCACCTGACTGCCAGAGCATGGCGTCAACGAGGGTGGTCTTGCCATGGTCGACGTGGGCGACGATGGCAACGTTGCGGATGTCACCGCGGGTGAGAATGGGCATAAGGGCAATTCTCTCAGTATTTGCAGACCCCCTTGACCAAGCCGGATCAGCGGTTCACCGCCTCGCTCATGAGCGACTCGGCCGCCCTCACGATCGGGAGATCCGCCGGAAGCCACGCGACGGCATACAGCTCGGCCCTGCTGAGCACCCGCAGCCGGTCGTGGTCCTGCAACGGGCGGGGCTCGCCACTGATGACCCGCGCCAGCCACACCTGTATGACGTAGTGGTTGCCGAGCGGCCAGCGGCCGGCCCACGGGCCCGCCATCAAGGCGCCGACCTCGATGTCCACCCCGAGCTCCTCACGGATCTCGCGATGCAGTGCGACGACTGGCTCCTCCCCCGGCTCGACCTTGCCGCCGGGCAGCTCCCACCCGCCGGCGAGGTCAGCAGGCTGGGTCCGGCGGGCGCTGAGCAACGTTGTTGGCCGGGTGAGGTCGTCGACGATCGCGGCGCCGACGACCAGGCGGGGAGACATGGGTTGATTCTCCTTTTGTTCTGGAGTTTCTGGCCCGGAATACGCCAAGCACAAGAAGATGTACGGCGCGTCACGATTCGGCAACACCTTGTTGCTGATCGGGGGTCTGGGCGCCATGATGAGCGCGAAGCCCATCAAATGATGGCGCGCCCTCGGGACCCGAGACCCACCAGGAGGTGTTGCAGCCTGTGACCGCACCGCTGGAGGTCAGTCCCACGTCGCTCGTCGCCGACCCCGAGGCGGTCCTTGCAGGCGTCGGGAAGATCCAGGGGAGGTCGCTCGGACAGATCGCTTGGATGCGCCTCAAACGCGACAGGGTCGCCTTGGGTGGCGCAGTGGTGATCGTGTTCCTGATCGCGACCGCGATCTTCGCGCCGTGGATCGTGAAATGGCTGGGAGACCCGCCGAACGAGTTCCACCAGGACCTGATCGACACCGCGGAGGGCACACTCGCGCCCCTCGGTCCCCGCGGCGGGATGAGCCTGGACCACCTGATGGGGGTCGAGCCGCTCAATGGCCGCGACATCTTCAGCCGGATCCTTTACGGCTCCAGGATCTCGCTGCTGATCGCCTTCTTCGCCACGCTTTTGTCCGTGGCCATCGGCACGACCATGGGTGTCGTCGCCGGCTTCTTCGGCGGCTGGGTCGACGCGCTCATCAGTCGGCTGATGGACGTCTTCCTGGCGTTCCCGCTGCTCGTGTTCGCCATCGCTCTTGCCGGTGTCATGCCGGACACGGCGTTCGGCATCGGTGGCGACATGCTGCGGATCCTGTTGCTGATCTTCATCATCGGCTTCTTCAACTGGCCCTACATCGGGCGCATCGTCCGCGGCCAGACGCTCTCGCTACGCGAACGCGAGTTCGTCGACGCCGCCAGAAGCCTTGGCGCCAAGAATCCTTATCTGCTCTTCCGCGAGCTCCTGCCGAACCTGATGGCACCGATCCTGGTGTACGCAACCTTGCTGATCCCCACGAACATCCTGTTCGAGGCGGCCCTCTCGTTCCTCGGGGTCGGCGTCCGGGCACCCACGGCAACGTGGGGGGGCATGCTGTCCGACGCAGTCACCTACTACACGATTCCGCACTTCATGTTCTGGCCCGGTATGGCGATCTTCGTCACCGTCCTGGCCTTCAACCTGCTCGGCGACGGGCTCCGCGACGCCCTTGACCCGCGAGCTCGATAAGGGGCGCTGATGCCCTATCCCGCACCAACCGCATTTCCATGCAGATCCGCAAGAAGAAGGGTGATTTACCAATCATGAAGAGAATGCGAATGAAAGCAATGGGCGCGGCTGGGGTGGCGCTGGCCCTGAGCTTGTCCGCCTGTGCAGGTGGAACGACCGACAAAACCGATACTGGAGGCACCGGCTCAACAACCAAGGACGCGTTCAACGCCGGCCTGACCCAGGTGTTCAACCCTTCGGACAAGAAGGGGGGGATCATCAAGATGGCCGATGAGGCTGTCCCTGACAGCCTTGACCCGGGCGAGACCTACTACGGGTATCAGTGGGACTTCGTGCGCGTCTACGGCCGGGCCCTGACCATGTTCAAGCCGGCTCCGGGCAAGGCCAGCGCTGAGATCGTCCCCGACCTCGCGGAGGACCTCGGCGTGCCGACGGACGGCGGAAAGACCTGGACCTACAAGCTCCGCAAGGGCGTGAAGTTCGAGGACGGCACGGAGGTCAAGGCCGCGGACGTCAAATACGCAGTCCTCCGG
>JANOHS010000243.1:0-3045 GCA_031406655.1 Micrococcales bacterium | reverse complement strand
ACGAGATCAGCCGCGCGGCCACGAGTCGACCAGACGCTGGCGAACGTCCTCCAACAGCATCGGGAGAGCCTTGGTCTGCCCGATGATGGGCAGGAAGTTCGAGTCGCCCCGCCACCTGGGCACGATGTGCTGATGCAGGTGGGCGCGCACGCCGGCCCCGGCAACCGCACCCTGGTTGATCCCGATGTTGTAGCCCATGGGCGACGAACACGCTTCCAACGCAACGAGGCTGGCCTTGGTGAGCGCCCCGAACTCCAAGGTCTCCTCATCAGTGAGGTCGACGTAGAGCGACACGTGACGGTAGGGGCAGACCAGGACGTGGCCGGGGTTGTAGGGGAAGAGATTCATGACGACATAGCAGCTTTGGCCACGCTGGACGATCAGGCCCTCTGCGTCATCCTTGGCGATGACCGCACAGAAGGGGCAGCCATCGCCGGCGTCATCGGTGGGGCGCTCGCCATTGATGTACGCCATCCGATGTGGGGTCCACAGCCGTTCGAACCCGTCGTTGACGTGCGCGAACTCGTGGTGCGACTCGACCTCCGGCTCCTGGTGGCCCTCGTCCTGCATCATGGGCCGATCCTATGCATCCGCCGTCAGGTCGCCGCGGGGACCATCCACGCCGCGCCCAGGCCAAGAGCGCCCACGGTCACCACGAGGAAGAACGCGACCCAGACGATCGCCGGGACGCGGGTGAGCCGGGCGAGCTGGTCGGCATCCGAGATCCGGGCCCCTGTGCGATGTCGCAGTGTCTGCAGCTCCAGGACCGGACGCGGCGCGGCCAGCAGCAGGAACCACGTCAGGACGTAGGCGAAGGCGGACTGCGCCTGCGGTGTGAGCCACCAGGTCACACCGAAGACGACGGTCGCGCTGAACAGGACCGACCAGAGCCCGAACCAGTTGCGCACCTGGATCAGCAACAACGCCAACAGGATCAGCAACGCCCACAACAGCCCGACTGCTCGCTGGTTCGACAGCATCGCGGAGGCGCCCAGACCGAGCAGACCAGGGCCGACATAGCCCGACGCGGCCGTCAGGACCATGCCCGGCCCGGTGGCCCTGCCGGCTGAGACCGTCAGACCGGAGGTATCGGAGTGCAGCCGGATGCCCTGCAGCCTGCGCCCCGAGATCAGGGCAGCGAACCCGTGGGCCGCCTCGTGCGCGATGGTCACGACGTGCCGGGTGATCCCCCAGGCGCCCGGAACCCAGACCAGCAGAGCCGCGATGGCAGCCGTCAGGGCGATGACCCAGCCTTGGGGAGCCGGCTGGGTCATCACGGCGCGCTGCCACACCTCGTCCAGGATGTCCATGGGGGTGCGATCAGACCTGGCGACGGCTCTCGACAGCCTCGACGATCTCTGTGATGGCCTGCGCTATCGGGACGCCGTTCTTCTGCGAGCCGTCGCGATAGCGGAACGAGACCGCATCGGCCGACCGGTCGTCCTCGCCGGCGATGAGCATGAACGGCACCTTGGACTTCTGCGCGGTCCGGATCTTCTTCGGGAACCGGTCGTCCGAGGTATCGATCTCGACACGAATCTTCTTGGCCTTCAAGCGATCAGCGATGTCGAACAGGTAGTCGTTGAACTCCTCGGCCACCGGAATGCCGAGGACCTGGACCGGAGCCAGCCAGGGTGGGAAGGCACCCGCGTAGTGCTCGGTCAGGACGGCGAAGAACCGCTCGACCGAGCCGAAGAGCGCGCGGTGGATCATGATCGGGCGCTGCCGGGAGCCGTCGTCAGACTGGTACTCGAGCTCGAAACGCTCGGGCAGGTTGAAGTCCACCTGGATCGTGGACATCTGCCAGGTGCGCCCGATGGCATCACGAGCCTGGACCGAGATCTTCGGGCCGTAGAACGCCGCCCCTCCCGGGTCGTCGACCAGATCCAGACCGGAGTCGGCCGCCGCCTCCCGGAGCGCCTCGGTTGCCTTGGCCCAGTTCTGGTCCGAGCCGACGTACTTGTCCTCGTTGCGGGTCGAGAGCTCGAGGTAGAAGTCGTCAAGGCCAAAGTCCTGCAGCAGCTCGATGACGAAGGTCAGCAGCGTCTTGAGCTCAGACTGCAGCTGGTCGGGCGTGACGTAGATATGGGCGTCGTCCTGGGTCATGCCCCGCACGCGGGTCAGGCCGTGAACCACACCGGACTTCTCGTAGCGGTAGACCGAGCCGAACTCAAAGAGCCTCAGCGGCAGCTCGCGGTAGGACCGGCCGCGCGCCCGGAAGATCAGGCAGTGGAACGGGCAGTTCATCGGCTTGAGGTAGTAGTCCTGGCCCTGCTTGCGAATCGTGCCGTCGGCGGCGCGCTCCTCATCCAGATGCATGGGCGGGTACATGCTCTCGGCGTACCAGTCGAGGTGACCCGACGTCTGGAACAGGTTGCCCTTGGTGATGTGCGGTGAGTAGACGAACTCGTAGCCGGACTCCTCATGCCGAAGCCGCGAGTAGTCCTCCATCGCCTTGCGGATGACACCGCCCTTGGGGTGGAAGACAGCCAGCCCCGAGCCGATCTCGTCGGGGAAGGAGAACAGGTCGAGCTCGGCCCCCAGCTTGCGGTGGTCACGCTTCTCGGCCTCGGCCAGCCTCTCGAGATACGCCTTGAGCTCGTCCTTGGTCGGCCACGCCGTGCCGTACACGCGCTGCAGCTGCGGGTTCTTCTCGGACCCGCGCCAGTACGCCGCCGCCGAGCGCATCAGCTTGAAGGCGTTGCCCAGGACCTTGGTCGTCGGCACATGGGGGCCGCGGCACAGGTCGCCCCAGGCGCGCTCACCGTCACGGCGGATGTTGTCGTAGATCGTCAGCTCGCCAGAGCCCACCTCGACATCCGCGCCCTCGGCAGCCTCAGCCGCTCCGCCCTTGAGCCCGATCAGCTCGCACTTGTAGGGCTCGTGAGCCAGCTCCGTGCGGGCGTCCTCATCGGTGACCACCCGACGCCGGAACGTCTGACCCTCGTTGATGATCTTCTGCATGGCCTTCTCGAGCGCCTTGAGGTCATCGGGGGTGAACGGGGTCTCGACGTCGAAGTCGTAGTAGAAGCCGTCGCGGATCGG
>JANOHS010000240.1:0-11438 GCA_031406655.1 Micrococcales bacterium | reverse complement strand
CTAGCTCACGCTGCAGCAGCTGGAGCTGCACGCCGAGCTCTCGGGAGGCGGAGGTCTCATCCGGTGGTACCCGGCGCATCGCGCTGATGGCGTCTCCGATCCGACGGGTCAGGGCGACCTCCTGGATCCGGACGAGCAGCTCATCGACATATCGGCGCTCGGGCAGCCCCGTGTGGGGGTCGAACCGGGCCGGCACGGGCGCCACCGCGAGCTCGCTGACCAGCGGCCGAACCGTCAGGGCGGCAGCCTCACTCACCCGATCGGTCCACTGACCAGGCTTGCCGGCGGCCTGGATACCCCCAGCCGCCTTTATGGCGTCGTGCACGGCACGATGCGCCGGGGCGCTGAAGGAGTCAGCGGCAATCGAGTCGAAGCCGGCAGGGTCGAGCAGGCTCGGGAACTGCAGCGCCGCCTGCAGCAGCTGCCGCTCGGCGGCGACGACCGGGTCGCGCAGGTCCGGACGGGCCAGCTCGAACGCGTGCTCGTGGGTCTGGTCGTGGCCATGCTCCGGCTCGCCCTCTTGGGAGGACGCAGGCGAGGACACCGACTCGTTGACGGCGTGGGTCCCGGAGGGTGTGGCCTCTGCGGACGCGCGGGCTGCCATACGGGTGGCTCGGCCGACCTCCGCGGCGACCTGCTCAACCTCCACGCCCAGCCACCCTGCCACCGTGCGGGTGTACTCCGGCCGCAGCGAACGATCCCGGATGTTGGCCACGATGGGGGCGATGGCCCCCAGCGCACGGACCCGGCCTTCGGCGCCGGACAGGTCGAACCGGGCGAGGGTGGTCCGCACCGCGAACTCGAACATCGGCACGGCGTCCTCGATGAGGGCGCGAACGGCGCTGTCTCCCCCGATCTGGCGCAGCTCGCACGGGTCCTTGCCGGAGGCCTCCACGGCCACGAAGGACTGTGAGGCCCAGCGCTGGTCCTCCCCGAACGCACGCATGGCGGCCTTCTGGCCGGCTGCATCGCCGTCGAAGGTGAAGATCACCTTCGCTGGGGCCATGTCGCTCTCGTCGCGCATGATGCGACGCAGCACCTTGATGTGCTCGACCCCGAACGCCGTACCGCATGTGGCCACAGCCGTCTCGACCCCGGCCAGGTGGCAGGCCATCACATCGGTGTAGCCCTCGACCACGACCGCCTGACGATCCCTGGCGATCAGCTTCTTTGCGACGTCCAGGCCATAGAGCACAGAGGACTTCTTGTAGATGGCCGTCTCGCTGCTGTTGAGGTACTTGGCCTCGATGCGGTCATCCTCGAACAGGCGCCGTGCGCCAAAGCCGACCACATCGCCGGTGATGTCACGGATGGGCCACATCAGGCGACCACGGAAGCGGTCGTAGAGGCCACGCCCGCGACCGGCCAGCCCTCCGGCGACGATCTCGTCGTCGCTGAAACCCTTGGCGCGCAGGTGTCTGGTGAGTTCCTCACCCCCGCGCGGCGAGAACCCGACCCCGAACTTGTCGGCCGCCATACGGTCGAACCCACGTTCACGCAGGAAGTCCCGGCCGGCGCGCGCCTCGGGCAGGTTGACCAGAGCGCCGCTGTAGTACTCGGCCGCCACGCGGTGGGCCTCGACCAGCCGCGACCGCTTGCCCAGACCCTCACCGGTACGGGGCGGGCCCCCCTCCTCGTACCGGAGCTCCATGCCGAGCTTGGCGGCCAGCCGCTCGACCGCCTCGGCGAAGGTGAGGTGCTCAACCTTCTGGACGAAGGAGATGACATCGCCGCCCTCGCCGCAACCGAAGCAGTGCCAGGCTCCGACGACGGGGCGGATGTTGAAGGACGGGCTCTTCTCGTCATGGAACGGGCACAGCCCCTTCAGCGAGCCCGGGCCGGCGGCGCGCAAGGTCACGTGCTCGCGCACGACATCCTCGATCGAGGACCGTTCCTTGACCTGAGCGACGTCCTCAGCCTTGATCAAACCCGCCACACTTGCCTCCTCCACGCCGTGGCGAGTCTAGGCCGTCGGGCTCCCCCGGTGCCGTTCAGCACCAGGTCTGGTGCAACACCACTGCGCGTGGGTCTGACAGGGAGGCCACCTGGTCGATGACTGCTCGCAGGGCGGCCCCATCGTCGGCTGCCTCAAGGAAGTCGACCCGGTGCAGGGGGTCCAGCCGAGCCTCGGGCTGCTCCCGAAAGGCGTCCACGAGCTCGTGTATCTGCTCGCGCTGTCCACCCAGAACCGACAAGCGCTCGTCCGTGAACATCACGAAGTGCGCTGCGATGCCCTTCAGGACTGCACATTCTGCGCGGACGTCGTCGGGGATGACCAGGTCAGCTGCATACCGGGTCAACGGTCCGTCACCGTACTTCGCCCGGGTGGCCATACCGACGGACTGGACGAACCGCCCGATGAGGAGGCTCGTCATGTCCTTGAGCGCGGCCAGATCCGTACGAGAACCGTTGTGGGACAGCGGGATCCAGCCCGTCGCAAGGAGCCGCTCCAAGGCCTCGGCCAGCAGGTTGTCGTCAAGGTCGCGGGCATAGAGCTCTCGAGTCACCGCGATGACACCAGCCACCTCCGAGGGAGAGCGCAACGCGCGAAGGTCGACCCGTCCGGAAGCCACTGCATCCTCGACGTCGTGGACCGAGTACGCCACATCGTCGGACCAGTCCATCGTCTGCGCCTCAAGACAGCGCCGCCCGTCGGGCTCCGATCCGCGATACCAGCCAAAGACCTCGAGGTCGTCCGCATAGACGCCGAACTTGCCTGTACCCCAACGGTTCTCGTCCCTGGCCCAGGGATACTTGGTCACCGCGTCCAGGCTTGCCCTGGTCAGGTTGAGACCGGCCGGACGGCCATCGGCATGCACGCGTTTGGCCTCGAGGCGGGTCAACAGCCTCAGCGTCTGCGCGTTGCCCTCGAAGCCGCCGATGTCGGCGGCGATGTCGTTCAGTGCCGTCTCGCCGTTGTGACCGAACGGCGGGTGCCCGAGGTCGTGGGCCAGGCACGCGGTGTCGACCACGTCCGCGTCGCACCCGAGAGCAGCACCGAACTCTCGTCCGATCTGGGCGACCTCGAGCGAGTGGGTCAGCCGGTTGCGTACGAAGTCATCGCTGTCCGGCTGCACCACCTGGGTCTTGGCCGACAGGCGCCGTAGCGACGCCGAGTGCACCACCCGAGCGCGGTCCCTGGCGAAGTCATCGCGGTCAGCCTGCTTGTGCGCGGGGTCTTCCCTGACCCAGCGCTCGCGGTCGGCCACGGCATACGTGCTCACAACGACGCACTGTATGCCGGTTGCATACGAGAGCACCGCACCACCCAGCGGCGGGCTGGGTGATGCGGTGCCTATCGTGCACCTGACGCACAGCAGGGGTGGGCGCGTCAGGAGGATTGTCGGGTCAGGCCTTGGCGCCTACGGGTTCGCCGGCCGCCACGCCGGGCCTCTCGCGACTGGTGGTGATGACCGTGGGGGTCGAGAGCTTGATCAGGGCGAAGCCGAGCAGTCCGAACAGGATGCCGAGGCCGATGACCAGAGCGGAGACTCCGTAGGAGATGACCGAGGTGAACAGTGAAGCCCTCAGGAAGGAGCCGTTCATCGTGGAGTCGCGCGTGTCGGCAAGGGCCTTGACGTCGGGGTTCTTGGCGATCTCTTCCTTGCTCAGACCGTCAGCCGCAAGCTTGGCCTTGAGCACCTTGGCGTCGGCGCCGATCTCGGCGTAGGTCCGGTTGTTGGCTCCCTCGAGCGCGTGATAATTGATGGCGTTGGCCTGGGCGTAGGCGGTGAACGGGCCGGCGACCGGCTTGCCGGCAAGCCGGCCCGGGTTCTCCTCGGTCACTGCTGAGACCACGATGTTCTCCGCCTTGAGCTGGGTCGTCACCAGGACCCAAGTGGCGCCGCCAGCGACGATCATGAGAATCCCGGCGATGATCGTGAAGAGGCCGATCAGCTTGACCGTTGGTTTGGTGCTTGTGGTGGACATGTGCTGTTTCCCTTCGAGGAACCAGGTAATCGGAAGGCCGAGCGTTTCCCGGCCGGGTAAACCTCAGTGGCCCACCTGATGACGAGTCTGGGCCCAAGCCGCTCATATCGCTTAGGACTAAGGTCCCCCTAACTGGATAGTCTCGCTGAGTGGACAAAACCGGCACCTACGCGCCCCTGACTCAGGTCGGCGAGCTCTACAGACTGCTGACCGGCCCGCAGAGCGCACGGCCCGTCGTCCTGGACGTCCGCTACCGGATGGACAGTCCAACCGGGCGCCAGGAGTTCGAGCGGGCGCACATCCCGGGAGCGTCGTACGTCGACATGGACACCGCGCTGGCGACGATCCGCCCCGATGGAGTGGGCGGTCGCCACCCGATGCCAACGGTCGAGACCTTCACCTCCGCAATGCGATTCGCCGGCGTGACCATGTCGCGTCCGGTCGTCGCCTATGACAACTGGGACTCCTTGCCGGCCAGCCGGCTCTGGTGGATGCTGCGGCACCTCGGCTTCCTTCGTGTCCGTGTGCTCGATGGTGGGATTGCGGCCTGGATCGCGGCGGGTCGGCCGACCGAGTCCGGAGCCGGCGGCTCCGGCGGTGGTGACTTCAGGGCATCCAGCCCTGGTGCCGGTCACCTCCTTGATGCCACGGATGCTGCGACGTATGCCGCCCGGCATCTCTTGCTCGACGCTCGCTCCGCCGCCCGGTTCCGGGGGGAGAACGAGACGATCGACCCGGTCGCCGGTCACATCCCGGGAGCCGTCAGCTCACCGGCGCTCGACAACGTCGACCCGTTCGGGCGGTTCCGCTCGGCCGACGACCTGGCGGACCGCTTTCGCAGGCTCGGCGCTACGGATACCAAACCGGTTGGCACCTATTGCGGTTCAGGTGTGCAGGCTACGCACCTCGCTCTCGCGCTGAGCGTGGCCGGCATCACCAACGACGCCAACGTCTACGTCGGCTCCTGGAGCGACTGGATCACCGACCCCGCTCGCCCTGTCGAACGTCCGCCTAGGACTTGTCCGGAGCAGTAGCGGTGACCGTGGTGGTCGAGAGCTTCGCAAGGGCGAAGCCGAGCAGGATGAACAGGACACCCAGGGCCATCACCAGAGCCGCCACGCCGAAGGAGACGACCGAGGTGAAGAGCGAGGCCCTCAGGAACGAGCCGTTCATGGTGGAGTCGCGGGTTGCGGCGAGGGCCTTGACGTCCGGGTTGTCGGCGACCTGCTCGGGCGTGAGACCGTCCGCCGCAAGCTTCGCCTTGAGGGCCCTCGAGTCGTCCCCGATCTGGGCGTAGGTCCGGCCCTTGGCCCCTTCAAGAGCATGCTCGTTGATCGCGTTTGCTTGCGCGTACGCGGTGAACGGACCGGCGACCGTCTTGCCGGCGAGCCTGCCCGGATTTTCGTCGGTGATCTTGGCGACGGTGATGTTCTCAGCCTTGAGCTGGGTCTGCACCAGGCCCCAGGTAACGCCGCCGGCGATGATCATGAGAAGGCCGGCAATCATCATGAACAGGCCAATGAGCTTGACGGGTTTGTTGCTTGACATATCCACTGTTCCCTTCAGGAACCGAGTTACTGGAGCCGGAAGACACCGGGACGGAACCCTCCTCAGGGTCACCTAAGCACGGGGTTCCTGTTATGCCTACGACCAACGGCAGACTCAGCCCGCCCGTGTCGCCGTCCCATAACGGACTGCGCTGCGAGCCCTGGCCTTGGCGGCCTCCACCTCGCGGTCCTTGGGAGGCGCGGTGGTCACCAGCTCCTCGAGCAGATGTTGCGTGGCGTGAGCCACCGCGGCGACGGCGTGGTCAAAGGCGTGCTGGTTGGCTGCCGATGGCTTCGTGGTCCCGCTGACCTTGCGGACGTACTGGAGCGCGGCTGCCCGTACCTCGTCCGAGTTCGCGGGCGGCGAGTAGTTGTGCAGGGTTCTGATGTTGCGGCACATGCTTCGAGCCTGCCACCGCGTGGCCGTCCTGGCGACCCAAATCGGTCAGCCGTTCGTCCTGGTGAGCTGAATCTGGATCTCGGCGTCCGCGAACCCCAGCAACCGGTAGACCCGGATCGCCGGGTAGTCAGGGTCGGCGACAATGACCAGCTCGCGGATGCCGAGGTCGCGAACCCCGAACATGCTCGCATGATGCAGCAGAGCGGATGCCAGACCCTGCCGACGGGCCGACGCCAGGGTCTGGACGCTCTGGAACCGCCCGATCCCCGACCCGTCCGTGAAAAGCCCCAGACCGCAGAGCATCTCACCGTCGACGAAGGCGCCGAACCAGCCGCCGAGACCGGCCCGCTGCTGCTGCCGCCGAGCCGTCATCCGGCGCTGCTCGAAGTCGCGGTACTCCACCGGGTCGAACCCGTTGGGCTCGCTGGCATGGAGGTCCACGGCGGCAGCCCAGTCGGCATCTGAGGTGAGCACGCGGCATACGGCATCGGTGTTGGGGCGCACCGGTTCGTGCACCTCGGTCGCCTTCATCACGACGCTGCGCTCGACCTCGAGCCCGCATGCCCCCACCTCGTCCTCACCCCAGACGCGCCCGTCAGCCCCGTCGACCCCGATCGCCACATGTCCGGCCGCAGCATGCTCGGCGTGGAAGACCGCGACCAGATCGGCCAGAGGTCGGTCCAGCCACGCTTCACCTGCCAGCACGAAGTTGCCCCAGTGGAACCCGGGGTTCTCAGGAGTGCGAACGACCAGGTGGTCGCCGCGCTCCACGACGACGCTGCCCTGCAGAAGGAGCAGCATCAGGTCGGTGCGGTATCCCAGGGACGCGAGCCGCACCGGTCAACCGCCCGAGACAGACAGCTCGGCGTCGGCAACCACGGCGGCGGAGGCCTCGTCGAGCTCCCGCGAGTCCAACCAGCCGTCGGGCAGGGCAACCCGACGAGGCGGGCCGGCCCGGCCTCGCTGACCCTCGGCGGGCTCACCAGGCCAGGGCGCAGCCAGGTCAAGCCCGGCGATGAGGTCATCGAGCGCGGCCATGGACCCGACCAGAGCAAGTTGGCGACGAACCTCCGGCCCTGCAGGGAATCCCTTGAGATACCAGGCGATGTGCTTGCGGATGTCGCGACATGCCTTCATCTCGCTGCCGTGGTAGTCAGCGAGGTACTCGGTGTGTCGGCGCAGGGTCTGGGCCACCTGCCCCAGGGTGGGCTGGACCCGTGCCGCGCTCCCTGCGAAGGCCGCGGCGAGGTCGGTGAACAGCCAGGGCCGGCCCAGGCAGCCGCGACCCACGACGACTCCGTCACAGCCGGTCTGCTCCACCATCGCGAGCGCGTCCTGCGCCGACCAGATGTCGCCGTTGCCCAACACAGGGATGCCGCGGACCACCTGCTTCAGCGCCTTGATGGCCGACCAGTCCGCCTGGCCCGAGTACGCCTCGGAGGCGGTCCGCGCGTGCAGGGCGACGGCGGCGATGCCCTCCCCCTCGGCGATCCGCCCGGCCTCGAGGAAGGTCAGGTGGTCCGAGTCGATGCCTTTGCGCATTTTGAGGGTGACCGGCACGTCATACGGCGCGGCCTCCTTGACCGCCCGGCTGACGATGGCCCGGAACAGGTCCGTCTTCCACGGGAGGGCGGCACCGCCCCCCTTGCGCGTCACCTTGGGGACCGGGCAGCCGAAGTTGAGGTCGATGTGGTCGGCACGATCCTCGCTGACGAGCAGGCGTACCGCGGCCCCGACGGTCGCCGGATCCACCCCGTACAGCTGGATGGACCGCGGGCTCTCGTCGGGATCGTGCTCAATCAGCTGCATCGACACCGGAGTTCGCTCGAGCAGGGCACGCGAGGTGATCATCTCGCTGACGTAAAGGGAGGTAGCGCCGGTGGCACCGGAGCGACCCAGCCCGGCGTCGCCATACTGTCGGCAGAGTCGACGGAAGGCGCGGTTGGTGATGCCGGCCATCGGGGCGAGCACGACCGGGGACTCGATCGTGTGACGGCCGATCTGGAGCGGAGGAAGGACAGCGGTCATGGTCCCCCGATTCTGGCTCAGCAGCCGAGCAGGCGGCTGGCCAGGTAGGTCTCGACCTGGTCGAGGGACACCCGCTCCTGGACCATCGAGTCCCGCTCGCGAACCGTGACGGCCTGGTCCGTGAGGGTGTCGAAGTCCACCGTGATGCAGAACGGTGTGCCGATCTCGTCCTGGCGGCGGTAGCGGCGACCGATGGCCCCGGCGTCGTCGAAGTCGATCGACCAGGACTGGCGCAGCTGTGTTGCCAGGTCCTTGGCCAGGGGAGTCAGGTCAGCGTTGCGCGACAGCGGCAGGACGGCGACCTTGATCGGTGCCAGCCGCTTGTCGAGCCGCAGCACGACACGCTTGTCGACGCCACCTTTGGTGTTAGGGGCTTCGTCCTCGCTGTAGGCGTCGACCAGAAACGTCATCAGCGAACGGGACAGACCGGCCGCAGGCTCGATCACATACGGCGTGAACCGCTCACCGGTGGTCTGGTCGAAGTACTGCAGGTCAGCGCCCGAGGCCTCGGCGTGGGTCTTGAGGTCGAAGTCGGTGCGGTTGGCGATGCCCTCGAGCTCGCCCCACTCACTGCCCGGAAAGCGGTACCGGTACTCAATGTCCACGGTGCGCTTGGAGTAGTGCGAGAGCTTTTCGGGCGCATGCTCGAAGAGGCGCAGGTTGTCCTTGTTGATGCCAAGGTCGACGTACCACTGGGTGCGCGCGTCGATCCAGTACTGGTGCCATTCCTCGTCGCTGCCGGGCACGACGAAGAACTCCATCTCCATCTGCTCGAACTCGCGGGTCCGGAAGATGAAGTTGCCCGGGGTGATCTCGTTTCGAAAGCTCTTGCCGATCTGGGCGATGCCGAACGGCGGCTTCTTGCGCGCGGAGTTCATGACGTTGGCGAAGTTCAGGAAGATGCCCTGGGCGGTCTCGGGCCGCAGGTAGTGCAGGCCTGACTCGTCCTGGGTGACACCGAGATAGGTCTTGAGCAGCCCGGAGAACTGCCTGGGCTCGGTCCATGAGCCGCGAGTGCCACAGTTCGGGCAGGCAATGGTCGCAAGCTCGATGGTGTCGGGCTCCTGGATGTGCTTCTTCTCCGCGACGGCTTCCTGCAGGTGGTCGGCCCGGAAGCGCTTGTGGCACGACTGGCACTCGGTCAGCGGGTCGCTGAACGTCGCAACGTGACCCGAGGCCTCCCACGTCTTGGTCGGAAGGATGACCGAGGAGTCCAGGCCGACGACGTCGTCGCGCAGCTGGACCATGGACTTCCACCACTGCCGCTTGATGTTGTCCTTCAGCTCCACCCCGAGGGGGCCGTAGTCCCATGCTGAGCGGGTGCCGCCATAGATCTCACCGCACGGGTAGACGAAACCCCTGCGCTTGCAGAGGCTGACAACGGTGTCGACTGTGGAGGTAGCGGCCATGGGGCAAGGCTATCGGTGCGACACCACCACCGTTTCCCGTGATCACCTGCCGGTAACCTCGTTCCGTGCCGAACACCATGCGCCCCAGCATCGAACGCGCCAGCCTGCCCCTGATCACCAGGCTCAGCCGGCTGCCCCGGGCCGTGCCGTTCCTGATCCTGTTGGCCCTGCTCGTGACAGGGGTGATCATCGAAGGCGTGGTCGGGTTCGTCCTCATGGGCCTGGCCGCCATCTTCGTGGGCTGGATCCTCTATCTTTCCTGGCCGCGCCTGAGCGGGTCGGAACGAATCATGCGTTCCGCGGTGCTCCTGCTCGCAGTCGCCCTTGCCGTGGTGCAGCTCTTCCCCCGCCGCTGAGCGGCCGGCCGGTCGGCAGCCGCTCCATTTTGACAATCATTCTCATTGAGACTGATAATCAGTGACGTGACGCCACGAAAGCACCGGGGAGCTGCCCTGTTCGCCATCGCCGCACTTGCCACCTTTGCTCTAAGCGCCTGCGGAACGGTCCCGACCGAGTCCGCGGCGGGCGACAGGCTCGAGGTCGTGGCGTCGTTCTACCCGCTGCAGTTCGTCACGGAGCAGATCGGCGGTGACCACATCGCCGTCACGAGCCTGACCAAGCCGGGCGCGGAGCCACATGACGTGGAGCTCACACCACGCGAGGTCGCGACAGTTAGCAAAGCCAGGCTCGTGGTCTACCAGAAGGGTCTGCAGGGCGCGGTTGACAAGGCCGTCGAGTCCCAGGCGGCCGACCACGGACTCGACGTCGCACCGGCGGCCGACCTCAACCTGTTGTTCCAGCCAGGCGTCGGTGCCCCGGTCGAGTCGAGCGGCACGAACACCGCCGGCACCACCGATCCGCACTTCTGGCTGGACCCCCAGCGCTACTCCGACGTCGCGACGGTGATCGCGCAACGACTTTCGGATGTCGACCCGGCCAACAAGGCCGACTACGTCAACAACGCCAAGGCCTTTCAGAAAAAGCTCGCCGCGCTCAACGACGACTTCGCCGCCGGGCTGGAGAACTGCTGGCGAAAGGAGATCGTCACCAGCCACGCCGCGTTCGGCTACCTGGCCCAACGCTTCCACATGGTGCAGATCGCCATCAACGGTCTCTCCCCCAATGAGGAGCCCAGGGCCGCCGCACTCGCCGCGGTCAGTACGTACGCCAGGGCTCATGGCGTGACCACGATCTACGCCGAGACGCTGGTGAGCCCCGCGATCGCGCAGGCGGTCGCCACGGAGGCCGGCGCCAGGATGAGCACGCTCGACCCGCTCGAGGGCTTGACCGACCAGTCACGCGGCACCGACTACTTTGAGGTCATGCGCTCCAACCTCAAGGCCCTGCAGGCTGGTCAGAGGTGCTCGTGACCGCATCCGCACGCGACCAGGACGGTGGCTCGCCGGCAATCGTCTCACTTCGAAAGGCATCCTTCGGGTATGCCGACCGGGCGGTCGTCTCCGAGGCCACCGTCGAGATCACGGCCGGCGAGGTCGTCGCGGTTGTCGGGCCCAACGGCTCCGGAAAGTCGACACTGGTCAAGGGGATCCTCGGGCTGAACGACCACCTCGCTGGCGAGGTGGAGCTATTCGGCACCGCGTTCAACCGGTTCCGTGACCATGCCCGCCTGGGATACGTCCCGCAGCGCCATACCCTGTCGACCTCGGTGCGCGCGACCGTCGCCGAGATCGTCGCGATCGGGCGGCTCCCCCACCAGGGCTGGCTGGGCCGGACGAACCACGAGGACCGCCGGATCATCCGGGAGTCCCTGGCCCTGGTCGGGCTCGCCGATCGCGCCGACGTCGACGTGAGCACGCTCTCCGGTGGCCAGCAACGACGCGTACTGATCGCGCGGGCCCTGGCCGCCCAGCCCGACGTCCTGATCATGGACGAGCCCACCGCCGGGGTCGACCTTGCCAGCCAGCAGGTCCTGAGCGAGGTGCTCGCGAGGCTGGCGGGCCGCGGGGCGACCATGCTGATCGTCACGCACGAGCTGCACGCGCTGCACGGCGTGCTCACCCGGATCGTCGAGCTCGACGGGGGCCGGATCACGTTCGACGGAACCTGTCCGGAGCACGACAGGTGGCACGGGCTGTCCGGCCACGACGTACACCAGCACGACGG
>JANOHS010000223.1:0-2665 GCA_031406655.1 Micrococcales bacterium | reverse complement strand
GGATGAAGCTGGCCCACGAACGCTGCCCGCGGACGTGGTTGCTCTCGATGATGGCGGTGCGGAAGGAGAACGACTCGAGCACGATCGCGACGAGAAGGACAGCGACTGGCGCCCACCGCCATTCGGTGATCGGCTCGGGCTCCTGGAACTTGTGCCACGCCTCGTAGAGGGCGAAGAGCCCGCCGATGGAGAACAGCACGATCGCGACGATGAACGCGTAGAGGTAACGCTCGCGGCCGTAGCCGAACGGGTGCAGCGGGTCGGCCGCGCGCCGGCTCCGCTTGCCCCCGAGGAGCAAGAGCCCCTGGTTGCCGGCGTCGGCAACGGAGTGCACCGACTCGGCCAGCATCGAGCTCGATCCGGTCAGCAGGAAGGCGACGAACTTCGTGATCGCGATCCCGGTGTTGGCGAGCAGCGCCGCCACGATCGCCCTGGTCCCACCCTCGACTGACATGAGCGCCAGCCTAATCGGCGATGAGCTCCAAGCCGAGCAGCGCGTTCTCCACGATTTTTGCATGAGCGCTGCGTGCCACTCCCCTGTGTCTCATCCCGCGGCTAGCGTGCCGGCCCAAGAGAAGCAGCTGGGTCAGACAGAGGAGAACAGCGATGGGCACGTCGAACAACCGGTCGGGCAAATCCGAATGGCGCAGGACTGAACGCAAACCGGCCGACTCCGCCGGGCACCCGCAACGGGCTGTCGACGAGCGGGTCCTTGGCCGGATCCGGGCGCTGCTGGCCAAGGCCGAGTCGACCACCTTCCCGGCCGAGGCCGAGACGTTCACCGCCGGCGCCCAGGCGCTGATGGCCCGTCATTGCATCGACCACGCGCTGCTGTCGGCTCTCGACCAGAGCTCATCCGAAGAACCGACCGGCCGCAGGATCGGGATCGACAATCCGTACGAGAGTCCCAAGGCGATGCTGCTCGGAGCGGTGGCGGAGGCCAATCGCTGTCGTGCCGTGTGGAGTCAGGGGCGCGGGTTCTGCACGGCCATTGGATTCCCCACCGACCTGGACGCCGTCGAACTGTTGTTCACCTCGCTTCTCGTCCAGGCCACCACGGCGATGATGCAGGCGGGCTCGCGCACCGACGACTACGGCCGCTCACGGACGCGGTCTTTCCGGCAGTCGTTCCTGATCGCATACGCCTCCCGGATCGGCCAACGACTCGCCGAGGCCACCGGCACGGAGACCACCAGGGCGGCCACCGAGCCAGCCGGCCGGAACCTGCTTCCGGTGCTCGCCGCACGCAACGAGGCCGTGGACGTTGCAGTCGCCGCGATGTTCCCAATGGTGACCAACCATGTGGTGAGGACGATCTCGAACAGGGAAGGCTGGTTCTCCGGCATCAGTGCCGCCAACCGGGCCGCCATACACGTCCACGGGGAACTGCTCGGCTGAACAACCCGGGCAAAGTCCCTAGGTTTGCGGGTTGGGACCGGGCACAGTCCCTAGGTTTGCGGGTTGGGACCGGGCACAGTCCCTAGGTTTGCGGGTTGGAACCGGGCACAGTCCCTAGGTTTGTGGTCAGTTGTTGGTTTGGGGTTGGTTGCGGATGCGGTCCCAGAGGTCGGCGACGTGAGGGGACAGCGCGGGGTCGAGACCCAGGCCGATCGCCAGGTAGGTCGCGGCAAAGTCGGTCTGGGCGATCTGACCGGCCAGACGTACCAGCGGGTGCCCAGGGTCGGCGGTCACCGTCGAGACCTGGACCCCCGCGTCGTATGCCGTCTGGAGGACCGCCTCGGTCAGGGCCTGGGCGTCAACCCACTCCGGGCCGGGTGTCGAGGGGGGCGCATCGCGCAGCATGAGCAAGCCCAGTCGTGGCTGGGCCGGACCGTCCAGGAACGGGTCGGCGAAGATGTCGGGGGCCGACCGCCGGGCCCCGGCCCCACGACCTCCGCCGGCGGTGAAGGGCCCGTCGAAGCTGGCCACGATCTGCGAGGCGGCATCGGGCAGCTCGCCGGAGGTGGCCGGGATACGGGCGGTGCGTGACAGCATCGAGGCCGCCCGCGCGGCGGCGACACCGTTGAGCGGACCGTCGCCCAGGACGACGGGAATGGTCTCGGCCAGCTGCATCGCCAGGATCTTGGCGGGGTTGACGAACGACTCCGAGCGCGGCCGGCAGGCCTCGGCGTGCTCGTCCAGCCGATCGGCGGTGTCCAGCAGAACCGACTCGCCGGCCTCGATCAGACCCAGCTCATGGGCGGCCAGGACGACCGGGGTGAGCAGTGACCACAAGGCAGTTCGCGACGAGGTCCGGCCGCGGCCAACGTCGATGTGGACTCCCCGGGCCCGAGCGCAGACGTCGGCCAGCGGAGAGTCGGCAGCACCGACGGTGAGCAACGAGGCGCCACGGCGGCCGGCCTCGGCAGCCACGGCCAGCGGCCCCTTGGCGCGACCCGACAGCGACACCGCCACGACCAGGTCCAGCGGCCCGACCCAGCCGGGAAGCGGCAGGTTCCGTCGCACCGACACCGGGACCGGGGACCCCGGCTCGGCCAGGAGCTCCAGCACGTCGGCCACCACCGCCGAGCCGCCAAGGGATGCCACCAGGACCGAGCGAGGACGGTCACCGCCGGATACGCGTTCGATCCCGGCCTCACGCGAGAGCGTCACGGCCTGGCGTACCTGGGCTCCGGCCGTCGCCAACGCGATCAGGGTCTGGTGG
>JANOHS010000193.1:0-11160 GCA_031406655.1 Micrococcales bacterium | reverse complement strand
CCCAGGTGACCAAGGTGGCGCTGACGACGGCGACCGCCGCACGCGCCGTACAGCTGCTGCCCCCGATGTTGGGCGCGAACGGTCCGCGCCAGTACCTGATGCTGGTGCAGAACAACGCTGAGCAGCGCGCGACGGGCGGGGTTCCGACACTCATCGTGCTGCGAGCGGTCAACGGTGCGGTGACGGTGGTGGAGACGCGCTCGGCCGGCGGGAACCTGGCGAACCTTCCCAAGCCGATTCTGCCCCTGACGGCACAGGAGCTGGCCCTGTTCGGTAAGGGCCTGGGCATCTACATGGCCGACGTCACGTTCACCCCCGACTTCCCCCGCTCGGGGCAGCTGGCGTCGGCGATCTGGAGGAGCAAGGTCGGCAGTGACCTCGACGGGGTGCTCTCGATCGACCCGGGCGCCCTGGCCCACGTGCTCGGCGCGACGGGGCCGGTCAAGCTGGCCAGCGGTCAGCAGCTGACCGCCAAGAACGCGGCCCAGGTGCTGATGAACACCGTGTACCTGGAGATCCTCGACTTCGCCAAGCAGGACGAGTTCTTCGCCGAGACGACAGCATCGGTGTTCGACGCGATGGTCGGCGGCCAGGGTGATCCGGCCAAAGTTGTCGACGCCCTCGCGCAGTCGGCGCGTGAGGGCCGGCTCATGGTCTGGTCGGCACACGAGGACGAGCAGGCGCTGCTGTCCGGCACGGTCCTGAGCGGTGAGCTGGTCGGCGTCGATGGCGACTCACCGGTGATCGGGGTCTATCTCAACGACGGCACGCAGTCAAAGATCGGCTACTACCTGCGCACCGATGTCGTCGCGACCTCGACCCAGTGTCGCCCGGATGGCTCCCAGGCGGTGAACGTCAAGGTCACGCTGACATCCACGTCTCCGGCCAATGCCGCGGACCTCCCGCCCTACATCGCATCGGGCAACGTCATACCCAAGGGTGAGGTCGCGATGAACGTGCTGCTCTATGCGCCCACCGGTGGCCAGGTCGACAACGTCCGGGTCAGCACCGGCGCGCAGGGGGTGTTCTCCCAGACCCACAACGGCCTCTCGGTCGTCGGCAGGACGGTCCAGCTCAAGCCGGGCCAACGGATCGTCATCGACTACGACCTCTTCACGGGGCGCAAGCAGACCGGCCCCCCGGTGCTTCGGGTCACCCCGGTCACCTTCGGCAAGGTCGTCGTGAACGCCACGAAGCCGTGCTCCTGAGCCGGCGGGTCGTGCCGTCTCCACAGGTGTGACTGAGGTCACACTGGACACGGTCATCGCCGTATCCCCATCTCGATGCGCTCAAGTGCTGTAGCCTTTGAAGTGATCTGTCACAGAGCAACGCAATCCGTCACAAACTCGTCTGGGGTCCTAGCCATGATTCGACGCGTCTTCCTGGTGTTCGCTGCCGCGCTCGCCCTTATCCTTGCGCCGTCGGTGGCCATGGCCTACAACGCTCCCGGCTTCACCTGCACAGTGTCCGATGCGACACCCGCCGCAGGTGTCCCGATGACCGTGGTCTGCTCCGGCGCCCAGGCGGGTGAGGTGCTGACTCTCACGGCCACCCGCAACCCGGCGTCCACCTTCGGCACCAAGACGTTCACCGCGACCGCGAACGCCAGCGGCGTGGCGACCTTCACCCTCACGCTCACCCCGGCCGGCGACTACTCGCTCGTCGTGAAGGGGGCCAACGGCGCCGTCATCAGCACCCAGACCGTCAAGGTCCTCGGTGTGGGCACTGCCGCAGCCCCCGGTCAGCTCGGCCGCACCGGATTCGACGGCATGCCCCTGGCTGTTGGCGGTGGCATTCTCGTCCTCGCCGGCGCCGGAGCCGTTCTCATCTCCCGGCGTCGCCGGTCGGCGCAGGTGCCCGCCTGACCCAGGCGCACACGAACAAGAAGGCCAGGGTCCCCGCGCAACGGCGCGGGGACCCTGGCCTTTGTCGCATGCAATGGGCCCTGGCTCTCGCATCGCGCGCGGTGCACGAGAGAGGGTAACCGGGTATCACCCCGTCGGAGGGTCCACCTGCTTGGCCAGGTAGATCGTCTCGCCCAGCTGCGCGATCAGGGCGAGTTGTGTCTCGAGGTAGTCAATGTGGTTCTCCTCGTCCTGAAGAATGCCCTCGAACAGCCGCGCCGAAGTGACGTCACCGACCGTCCGCATGTGCTCAATGCCCTTGCGAAGGAGGGCGACGGCCTCGACCTCGATCCCCAGATCGGACTCGAACATCTCGTTGACGGTCTGCCCGATTCGCATTGCCGAGAGGCGCTGGTAGTTCGGCAACCCCTCGAGGAAAAGGATCCGGTCCGTGAGCACCTCGGCGTGACCCATCTCCTCGATGGACTCGGCCCTGGTGTGGGCCGCCAGCTTGGACCATCCGAAGTTCTCCTGCATCTTGGCGTGCAGGAAGTACTGGCTGATCGCGGTTAGCTCGCCGGTCAGCTGCTGGTTGAGGAACTCGATGACCTTTTCGTCACCCTTCATGTACGCCTCCGTCGGGTGATCTCACGCGGATATAGAAGGCGTCGCGTTCACGCGATCGCCGAGGACAGACTATGAGAGTCGGGGTTGGGGCGGGCAAGCATGTCGCAGATCGTGTCAAGGCAGTCTCCACAGTCTGTGCCTGCCCCGCACGCCTGGCCGATCTGATCCTCGGTGCGCGCGCCCGCCGAGATCTCGGCTTCGATATCGGTCTCGGTGACGGCGTAGCAGCTGCAAAGAATCATGAGCGGCCTGAATCCTGGGGCATGTGATGAGGACTGCCTAACCCTAGCCGACCTTCGGCCGGCGGCAAGAAGCGATCGTCACCTTCTGCTGGCCTTCACGCCGCCAGGTCAGCGCTGTCCGTCGGGCTGGGATCGCGGTTGCGGTGCGTACTGCCCTGCGGTCGGCGTGCCGCGGGGTCGACGTGGTTGCGCTCGGATCGCCTTCTCCACAACCGTATCCTGGTTGATCACGAGCCTCTCCTTGCGTTGACAGGTGCCTGCCTCGGGCGGCCATGAGTTTCACTGTTGTCCGGGTGGTCATCTGAGTCGTCACGGCTGGAGGTCATCATCACTTTCGACACCTTGCCATCGACCACCGACATTGCACCCGCGCCGCCACGGTTTGTCCTCAGCTCGCCGGCCGGCACCGCATCACCGGTTCGTATGGTGCCGCGCGCCGTCCGCTTCACTCTCGCCAACCCGGCCCGTTCGTTCGCGGCAACGCGGCAACCGCTGTGGTCACTCACCGCTCAGGCAGTTACCGCCGCGACGCCCGAGCCAACGGTCGGGGCGGCCGGTCCGGGGTGGGCAACCGAGCGCTCCAACAGCTCGGCGCAGCGGATCAGTTCAGCGTCGTCAGGATGGACGATCAGCTCAGCCCGCTCCAAGCCTTGCGCACATCAGCCGCCGCCTTGGCGGCAGTGACCGAGAGTCTGGTCTGGCCGGCCAGGGCGCGCCGCCAGGTCTCCTCCGCTGGCGGCTCCTTGAACAGATCGGGCGCTGGGGCCCGATTCGTGGGCCCGTGCTTCCGGTACAGCTCGAGCGCGTCCCGGTCGATAGCACCCAGTCGAGCCAGCGCCTGCAGGTCCCACAGGTCACGCGGTGCGCGACGATCCGCCCAGGTCGCCGTCTTCCACGCGGCAAAGGCAGCCCGCGTGGGGACGGACAGCGTTGCCTCGGGAGCATCCGCGTACCTCTGGTGGAGCAGCCTCTGTTCCGTCGGCCATTGCGCATAGCCCTCGTCGCGTAGCAGCTGCACCTTCAGATGTATGCCGTGTGGGCCCTCAAGGGTGGCAGCATCGGTGTCTTGGACGGCTGTGAGAGAAGGGTTCCAGCGAAGCACCCCGGTTGCGCGTGAGGCACGCCGAGGGAGCAGCTTGTCGAGTGCGGCTGCAACGTCACGGCGGGGGGCGAGGGCGATCAGGTCAAGGTCTTCGCTGAGTCGTCCGGCGGGCAGGTGCGTCCTGGCCAGGGCCGTGCCGCCAATGAACAAGATCTCGTTTCCCAGCTCAACGCTGATGAGTGCGAGCAGGTGGGAGATCACATGGTCGCGACGCACTTGCTCCTCCGATACGCCGAAGTGCTCGGCGACCGAATGCAGCTCCGCGAGCTGAAGACTCACGGGGACTGCTTTTCCGTGTCGTCGAGCAGCGCCGGGCTCACCTGTTGTGCCCGGCGTAGTGCGCGTCCCAGCCTCTGTCTGGCAGCCAGCTGGCGCAGCGCCGTGTGGTCCGCTCTTGCGGCCAGCGACCGGATTGCCTCTCTCTCTGCATCCGCCTCGGGCTCCTGCACGCCGGGATGGGCCAGATCCAGGATCGTCTGCTCGACGCTGGTGACCAGTACGTCGCCCAGCACGGTGGCGGTCAGGTCGGCGTCGAGCTCATCGACCCGACGTTTGATGAAGCGGACTTCCAACCTGGTTCCGGTCAGGGTGATCGGGCGGCGCTGGGTGCCGGTAGCCACGGTGGCCCATCCCAGACCTCGAGGAACCGCGCCGTGCAGGCGGGCGGCGGACATGCCCATCAGCACCGCACCCTCTGGTCCTGACCGAGCTGCCTCCAGCGCGACGGCAGCCGCTTCCAACGGCGGAGTCCATGGCCGGCCGATGTGTTCGGACGGAACGATTGCGAAGACCCCGCCGTGCAGTCGGCGAAGGAGCCCAGCGTCGGTCAGTCTCTTCAGCTGAGGGCGGGGACTGGCGTATGCCGCCTGGGCATCGCGCGTCGTGAAGACGCGAAGCTGTCGGCGCGTGAGCGCGACAGGGAGGCCAGCTGCATGGACTCGTTTCGGAGTTGCATGACGTTTCCGCGCGACAACCATAGACGAATCGTTCCATGAAAAGATACGGTTTGCAACAATCGATTCATTGCAGACGATTCCCAGGCCGGGACCAGTTCGGCAACTGTCGATGGTGTAAACACATCCGCTTCTTATCACCTGCGGCAGCCTGCCATCTGCCACCGACATTGCACCCGCGCCGCCACGGTTTGCCCTCAGCCCGCCGACGGGCACTGCATCACCGGTTCGTATGGCGCCGCGCGCCGTCCGCTTCACTCTCGCCAACCCGGCCCGCTCGTTCGCGGCAACGCGGCAACCGCTGTGGTCTGGCAGCGCGTCAACATCTGATCGATCGCTGAGGAGGGGAATCGCGGGCCCACGCTTGTCCGTCAGGGGTGGTGGCGTCAGCTGCGTCCTGGACGGCAAGTCGATGCTCTGCTCCCAGGTCTTCCTCGGCCCCTGACCGTCCCTGTGCTGGACGCAGCCTCAGGCTTGGGTCAGGTCTGCCGCAGCGTCGACCATGCGCGTCGCCCAGTTGACTGCCTTTGTGGCGTCGGTGCGGCTGACCGGTGCGGACTGGTACTGGGCGGCCGTCTTCAGGCCGAGCAGGCGGCGGAAGGTGCTCTCCAAATCCTTGCCAGCGGGTCCCGCGGCCGCGAGCTCAGAGACGGCCGAGCGGTGGGCGTCGGCCTTGCTGGTGCGGCCGGACTAGTCGAAGGCAGATCGTGTCTTTGGCGTTGATGCCAGCCAGGACGGCCGAAGACGCCGCGGCGGAATACAGATCGCGTTCCGCCTCCAGGCGTGCGGCGTCGAGGAACTCCCGGGCTTTGCGCAGGTGCGCGCGCCACTCGGCCTGGGCGCCCACGTCAGGCGACCTCGAACGGGAAAGGGACCGTCTGGAGCGAGCCGACCACGGCACGTCCGTCCCGGCGGATCCCCGTGAGCAGGCGTTCGCCGTTGGCGGCCATCGTCGCAAGCCCCTCCTGCGACCGGTCGAGAATCTCGCACGGGTTACCGGCCCAACGCGCCACGTGGGACGCGAGGTCGCTGAGGTCCTGCTGCCACGTCGCGTCGTCATCGTCCACGTCCATCGGTCGGACCACGAGCAGGTCGATGTCGCTGTCGATGTTGCCGTCACCACGAGCTGCGGAACCGTAGACGACGACAGCGAGGGGACGGTGGCTCCAGGTGCGAGCGTGCTCGGCGATCCGCGCCCACAGCTGCTGTCGCAGGGTCGCAAGGATCTCGACGGCGCCGGCGGCCAGATGTTCTCGGTTGAGCACGAACAGCGACGACGAGCCGGCAGCGGTGCGCGCGACGAGCCCGGCGGCGGTCAGCTCGCGCAGGATCCGTGCGACTCGGGGCTGTGAGACTCGGGGCTGCGTCAGCTCGGCGACCCTCCGCCCGGTCAAGGGGGTGGTCGTCCCCGCGAGGACCGCCAGCACGGGGCCGTGGGCCGACGGCACGACGCAGCTCATCGGGTTGGATACGTCCATCGTCCCTCCATGTGATGCCTTTAGGAGTCGCGTGATAACTATAATGCTCATCCGGTTGGTGGCAACCGTTTCAGGGGAACCAGTTCAATGACTGTCTCGCTTCTCAACGTCACCTGCGGCGGCCTGCCATCCACTACCGACATTGCACCCGCGCCGCCACGGTTGCGTTCGGCTCCACGGCCGGCACCGCATCACCGGTTCGTATGGCGTGTCGATGGCACGAAGATGGACCGCAACTCGGCAGCCCGGGTCGTGGTCCGTCTGGCCAAGAAGGCTGGTATCAGGAAGCACCTCAGTCCTCATTCGCTCAGGCACGCTTTCGTCACAGCCTCGCTGTTCGCGGGCCCCTGGCTCTGCACTGGGCAAAGTGTCTAGGGCCTATTGCCTTGAATTGTCTATTCTTAGTAGACTAAAATCATGAAGCGGGCGGTAGTACTCATGAGAATCGCGAAGGCGGCCAAGACGGCTGGCGTCGAGTTCTACACGCACGAGCTCGCGAACCATACCGGCTTGACCGTGGGCACCGTCCGCACCACGATCAGCCGCCATGGTGAGATCAGCGAAGGCACTGCCGAGGCGCTCTACAGGCAACTACAACCCGCACTGGGAAAGGGATGGTGGCGACGATGACACACGAGTTCACGTCCACCGCACGCAAGGACGGCCGCTGGTGGGTGGTCCAGTGCGACCAGCACCCTGGGGCAATCTCACAGGTCGCCCGCCTCGACCAGGCTCAGGAACATCAGCGGGAGGCCATCGCGTTCGTCGCGGACTTGCCGCAGGAGACGATCACGGTGACCGTTCGAGCGGTCCTGGACTCCGCGATCACTCTCGAGATGGAAGAGGCAGACCGGCTCCGCGCAGAAGCGGAGTCCGCCGCCGAGCTCAGTGCCACCCGTCGGCGTCACGCTGCGTTGGCGATGAAGGCGGCCGGCCTGACCGTGCGAGATATCGGGACCGTTCTGCACGTGTCCCACCAGCGTGCACACCAGCTGCTCAAATCCTGAAGCCGAGGTCCAGGCGGGGCAACGGACCGGCCACGGTCCACCGCCGCCTGTCCACAATCACCTGCTTCTACCGGATGGCCGAGATCGACAGTTACCTGGACAGGTCGCCGGCCACCCACTTGCGCCTGCCGCGGGTCTACCGCGACGAGACCACCACGTTGGGTCTGGACCGCGCCGAGCTCGGGGCGATCCTGGCCGCGGCCCGCGCCTCCACTCCATCGGATGCGGCGCTGATCACGATGCTGGGGCTGCTCGGGCTGCGGGTCTCGGAAGCCTGCAGCATGCGGATCCAGGACACCCACGGTCTGGAGCGGGGCCATCGGACCCTGACCCTGGTCGGCAAGGGCAGGAAGCCGGCCACCATCCCGTTGCCTCTGCCCGTCGCCGAAGTCATCGACGCCGCCGCGGGGGAGCGGGAGTCGGGTCCGCTGCTGCTGCGCGCTGATGGCAAGCCGATGGACCGCAACTCGGCAGCCCGGGTTGTGGTCCGACTGGCCAAGAAGGCTGGTATCAGGAAGCACCTCAGTCCTCATTCGCTCAGGCATGCCTTCGTCACAGCCTGCCTTGACGCGGGGGTCCCGTTGCGTGATGTGCAGATCGCCGCCCGGCACAGCGACCCCCGGATGACGACCAGGTATGACCGGGCCCGCGGTAACCTCGACCGTCACGCCAACTACATCGTGGTCGGCTTCATCGAAGAATGCGGCAGGAGCAGCCCGCGGTATGACGCCGCGCAGTGGCGGCCCCACCCAGGTTAAGGTGGACACAACCTAGGTTTTGTACGACAATAGTTGTATGGCGGTTACCTGGTCACAGAGTGCCGACAAGCACGGCATTCCGCGAGAAGAGGCGCTCTACGCCATGAGCCATGCCCACGCGATCTATCCGGATTTTCCCGCCCGCTGACGTGCACATCTTCCACGTCATGGCGCTACGAGAGTCGACCCGCAACAGCGTCGGCTACAAGGAAGGAGAAAAGCCGTGACCAAAGACCAGGGCACCCCGACGAAGGCCGAGGTCGACGCCCTCGCGCAGTGGGCGGAGGCCGGCGAGTTCGACCCGAACTTCTCCGGTGGCAAGACGCTGCACGGCGCGGAGGCCGCGGCTGCGGGACGCGCGCTGCTGGAGGCTGCGGGCGTCGACGTCGACGCAGTCGAGCGGGCCGTCGGCGGACGACCGCGGCTCGACCCGGCCGCGCCACGCGGCGCGCGCTCACCGCGGGTCAACGTCGCCATCCCGGAGACCATGGACGACGTCCTCAAAGCTACGGCCAAGGCTCGCGGCGTGCGTACGAGCGTGCTCGTGCGCGAAGCGCTGGCTCGCTACCTGGACGCGAGCTGATGGCCCACCTGCGGAATGGCATACCGGGTTGTTGTCGGCACGCTCACGAGTCAGCACCGTGCCGTCGTGGCTTGTGAACGGGGTCGTATTCAGAGACTCGGCCCCGTCAGAAGTGTCCTCGGATAGCCCATGCCCAGCAGGCACAGACCCGGCTCATCGTGGTCGGTGGTTCGTACTTGGCGCTGCACGGTTTACGCGAGGCCACCAGGGATGTTGACACCATCACGGTCCTGGGCGAGGCACGCGCCTCCGTCGCTTAGCCTGATCGACCAACTACTAATTACTACTGACTCTGACATGACACTAGGAGTTGTATCTACAGCCGTTCGTTCGCGGCAACCGCTGTGGTCCCGTCACGATCGTGACACTACGCATAAGACACCGCTATCATCGACCTATGCGTAGTGAATCTCCGGTGCTGGCGCCCACGTTCAGGTCGCGGACTCAGGGCGATCTGCTCGCGCTCGTGCTGCTGCACCCCGACCAGGAGTGGACGATCAGCGACCTGGCTCGGCAACTGCACATTCCCCTGACCACCGCCCAGAGCGAGGTCGCTCGGTTGGCTGCAGGCGGGGTCCTCACCACCCGCAAGGTCGGGAGGGCCAGGGTCGTGCGTGCCGACACCGCCAGCCCTGCGGTCGCGCCGCTCACCCAGCTGACCCTGGTCACCTTCGGGCCACACACCGTCATTGCCGACGAGTTCGCCGGCCTTGGCGCTGACAGGGTCATCGTCTTCGGCTCCTGGGCCGCCCGCTACCACGGCGAGCCCGGCCCCATCCCGGCCGACATCGACGTCCTCGTCCTTGGCAATGGGCTCTCCCGTGGGGACATCTACGCCGCAGCGGAACGCGCCGAAGAACGCCTCGGGCGACCAGTCAACCCGGTGCTGCGCCCCGAGCAGTCATGGGCCGACCCCATCGGCGACGCGCTCCTGGTCGAGGTCCAGTCCCGTCCCTACGTCGACGTCACGCAGGACAGCGAATGAGGTGGTCCCGTGGCGCGAGCACCGTCGACGGCGCTCTGGCCGACAGTCCAAATATGGGGTCGAGCCCATGGCTGGCCCACAGAAGGCGGCCTGGCCAAGAGGGCCGGTATCAAGAAGCGCCTGAGTCCTCATTCGCTCAGACACGCTTTCGTCACCGCCTGCCTGGACGCCGGAGTCCCGTTGCGCGATGTGCAGATCGCCGCCCGGCACAGCGACCCATGGATGACCACGAGGTATGACCGGGCCCGCGGCGACCTCGACCGTCACGCCAACTACATCGTGGTCGGCTTCATCGAAGGCTCCGTGCAGGAGCAGCCCGCCGTATGACGCCGCGCACCGGGCTGGGGTCTATTGGGCAATCGGCAAAGCCGGGTTCTGCTGCCGGGGACGCTTCTTTGGAGGCGGTGTCGACCCGTCGGTTTCTCCGCCATGGTTGGCGCCTTTGTACTCGTTCCGCTCAGCGTTCGAGGTGGCGCCGTAGTGTGTCGTAGACCTTGTCGCGAGTGCTAGTGGTGACGACCAAAACCAGCAGCACGCTCTCGTCGACCTGATAGCAGACCCGGTAGTTGCCCACCCTGATCCGCCAGATGCCGGAGAGGCCCTTGAGTGGTTTGCAGCCGGGCGGGCGCGGCGTCTCGCCGAGCCCCTCGATGGCCTCCTCTATTGCTTCGGCATCGGAGGGTTGCTGTTTGCTCAGCTTGTCCAGGAACTTGTCGGCGGCTCGCAGGATCTCAATTGAACAGGACACTCATGCGGTCTGTCGGCGGGTGCGCCGAACGAACGGCAAGCGCAACTCATCGCCGCTCCGCAAGCTGGCGAGCGCGTCATGCACGGCTTGTTCATCGACTAAGTCCTCTAACTGCTCAAGAAACTCGGCCGCCGTTGCGGGCACCACGGCCGCCGCACGGTGACCGTGCTTGGTCAGGTACGTCGTTTCGCCGCCGTACTCCGCGCGCGAGGTTACGGCTCCAAGATCAGCACGCGCCTCGCTCACAGTCATGTCCCCATCCATGTACAAAATGTACTCCTCAAAACCGATTTCCAGCAACCGCCTCCAGGGAATCGATTGGAAGCGCCGACAGGTTCCATCTGCTTGTCCTCGTCACGCGCGGTAGCCTGCCACCGGCTACCGACACCGGTACCTGGGTCGAAACAGATGGTCACTCGAAGTCCGCGATGGGGCCCCAACTGAATGCCACTGTATGGGCGGGGCAGTCGCCTCACCGAGATGTGTATGCCGCCGCGCCGCCACAGCCGCCGAGATCCCGGTTCCGATGTCCGACTTATCGCCGGTCCAGGGAGCTGACGAACCCGTTCACCCACGCGACCGCCTCGGCCACAGTGGGCAGCGCGTCGATCCCGTCGGCTGCCTCTTCGTACAGGAGCGCCCAGCCCTGCGAAATGGTCAGGACCGGCGGCCAAGCGTGACCCTTGCGTGCGGCGAACAGTCGCCGCGTGGTGCTTGCGGTGAGGGCCAGGTCAAGTTCCGTGCCGCCCGCGAGGAGCTGCAGATCCACCAGGTCGTGGGCACGGTCGCTGCCCGGCGCGGAACAGGCGTGCAACTTCTGCGCGATCTGGTGG
>JANOHS010000186.1:0-15389 GCA_031406655.1 Micrococcales bacterium | reverse complement strand
GAAGGGTCCCCCGATGTCCGGGCCCTCGTCCCAGTTCAGCCCCAGCCAGTGCAGGGTGTCGAAGATCTGCTGCTCGCTGTCCTCACGGAACCGGGCCTGGTCGGTGTCCTCGATCCGCAGGATGAACTGCCCGCCCTGCTGTCGGACGAAGGCCAGGTCGAAGAGGGAGACATATGCCGTGCCGACGTGTGGGTCGCCGGTGGGCGAGGGCGCAACGCGCAGGCGGACAGGACGAGATGGGGTGGATGCAGTCATGATGACCCGATTCTAAGGGCGGGCCGACCCGCCGGGACCGGCGGTCAGTCGCGGCGGATGAACGGGTTGGACAGGATGCCGATGCCCTCGATCTCGACCTCGACGCGCTGACCGGACAGCACGGGCCCGACGCCGGCCGGCGTGCCGGTGAGAATGACGTCGCCCGGCAGCAGCGTGAACGCCTGTGACGCGTAGGCGACGATGGCAGCCACGTCGTGGATCATGTCGGCCGTCCTGCCGTCCTGCACCACCTCGCCATCGAGGCGGGTGACGATGGAGAGGTCACCGGTGTCGAGGTCGGTCTCGATCCACGGTCCCAGCGGGCAGAACGTGTCGAAGCCCTTGGCCCTGGCCCACTGCCCGTCCGCCTTCTGAAGGTCACGGGCGGTGACGTCATTGGCGCAGGTGTAGCCGTACACGACGTCCCTCACGCGCTGGATCGGGACGTCCTTGCACATTCGGCTGATGACCACGGCAAGCTCGCCCTCGTAGTGCACGTCGGCACTTTGCCTTGGCATCACGACGGGGTCGCCGGGACCTACGACGGCGGTGTTGGGCACCAGGAACATCAGCGGCTCGGCAGGGGGTTCGCCACCCATCTCGGCGGCATGGGCGGCGTAGTTCTTGCCGATGCCGATCACCTTGCTACGGGGGATGATCGGCGCCAGCAGGCGCACGTCATCCAGCAGGACGCGGTTGCCGGTGAAGACGACCGGCTGGTAGAGGGGGTCACCCTGGATCTCGGCGACCCACTGGGCACCAGCCTCCCCCTCGACGATGCCGTATGTCGGGTCCTCGCCGGTGGTGTATCTCGCTATGCGCACGGTCCTGACCCTATCCGGCCCTCCGGATCCGATCCGCCACGACAGGTCCTGCTCCAGGAGCGCCACGTACCCTGACGAGCATGCCGAAGCGACTGACCGCGGGCGAGTGGCGCCCGCTGGAGAGCGCGCATCACGCCCGCGTCGACGCCGTCACGTCGGCACACCTGAGCCGGAGGCAGGGCGCGCGCAGACACCCTGTCGAGGACTTCCTTTTCACCTATTACATGCACAGCCCTGCCCAGCTGCGCCGATGGCACCCCGGTCCCGGGGTCGCTCTCGAAGGCGCCGACGACCGGGACGTGTGGGCGTTCTACCGGTATGCCGACGGCGCCGCTGATCTGGACCTCACCGCGTTTCTCGCGGCTCGTTCGGAGACCGTCCGGTTCGTTCACGAGCTCCTTCGCGCGACGGCTGCCCGGCCCGCTCACCTCGGGTGTCTCGGTCTGCACGAGTGGGCGATGGTGTACCGCCAGACGCCCGGACAGATGCGTCATACCGACTGGCCACTGCGGCTCGGTCCAGAGGGGACCGATGCCGTGGTCGAGTCGCACCCGATCCGCTGTTCCCACTTCGATGCGTTCAGGTTCTTCACGGCTGCGGCGGTTCCACTGAACGCCCTTGTGCCGACACGGGACTCGCAGACTGCGATGGAGCAGCCGGGCTGTCTCCACGCGAGCATGGACCTGTACAAGTGGGCCTACAAGCTCTCCCCCGCCATCCCGAGCAGCCTGACCCTGGCCTGCTTCGACCTGGCCAGGGAGGTCCGAGAGCTGGACATGCGGGCGGCGCCGTACGACCTGCGGACCCTGGGATACGAGCCGGTGGAGATCGAGACTGCAGCAGGCAAGGCCGAGTACGTCACCGCCCAGCGCGACTTCAGCAGGCGAGCGCAGGTGCTGCGGCTCAGGCTGATCGACGCCTGCGACGCCCTGCTCCTTTGATCCGCACCCCGGGCGGCTACCCCGGGCCTGACGACGGACCTTTCGTACACGTCGAGCCAGCACTCAAACGTGCAGAGGTGCCGATCCGTCGAGGGCTCAAGCACGGAGGCAGGCCTCGGGCGGACGGGTTTGCACGTTTGACGGCGGACAGCTCAGCGAACGGGCACCGACTGGCGTCGCAACCCGTAGGTGATCCCGTCGACCAGGGCGATCCAGCTGGCCTCGACGATGTTCGGCGCCACCCCGACCGTCTCCCAGGAGGTGGTCCCGTCCGAGGTCTCGATGAGGACCCGGGTCACGGCATCCGTGCCGTGGGCGGCGTCCAGGATGCGCACCCGGAAGTCGATCAGCTCGAGCTTGTCCAGCTCTGGGTAGGCGTCCGAGAGCGCTTGGCGCAGAGCATGGTCCAGCGCGTTGACCGGGCATTGCCCTCGCCGGTGGCCACAACACGCCCACCCCCTGCGATGAGCTTGACCGTGGCCTCGGACATGGCCTGCGCCCGGCCCACGGAGTCCGTGATGACCCGCCAGGACTCGACCCCGAAGTAGCTCAGGGGCTCTCCCACGACCTCGCCGTGCAGCAAGAGCTCGAAGGACGCGTCCGCGGCGTCAAAGGTGTAGCCCGCCAGCTCCATCTCCTTGACCTTGGCAACAACGCGGCCGAGCAGCTCGGGCTCCTGACTCAGGTCGTAGCCGAGCTCGCGCCCCTTGAGCTCGATGCTGGCCCGCCCCGCCATGTCCGAGACCAGCATGCGCATGTCGTTGCCTACGGCCTTGGGGTCGGTGTGCTGGTATAGGTCTGGGTCGACCTTGATGGCGCTGGCGTGCAGACCTGCCTTGTGCGCGAAGGCACTTGCGCCGACGTAGGGCTGCCGGCTGTACGGAGGCACGTTGGTCACCTCGCTGATCGCGTGGGCGATCCGGGTCGCCTCTCGCAGCCGATCGTCGGGCAGTACCTGACGCCCCTGCTTGATCTGCAGGTTGCTGACCACGGTGAGCAGGTCTGCGTTACCGGTGCGCTCGCCATACCCGTTGATGGTCCCCTGGACGTGGGTGGCGCCGGCAGCAACAGCGGCAAGGGAGTTGGCCACTGCGCATCCGGTGTCGTTGTGGCAGTGGATCCCCAGCCTGGCCCCACTCGCGTCCATGACCTCGGCCACGACGTCGGCGATCTGTGGAGGCAGCATGCCCCCGTTGGTGTCGCACAGAGCCACTACCTCGGCCCCCGCCTCGGCAGCGACCCGCAGGACCTCCACCGCGTATGCGCGGTCAGCCAGGTACCCGTCGAAGAAGTGCTCCGCATCCAGGAACACCCGCCTGCCCTCAGCCCGAAGGAAGGACACCGTGTCGCGGATCATCGCAAGGTTCTCGGGAAGGGTTGTGCGCAAAGCAGACTCGACGTGACGGACATGCGACTTGGCCACGATGGTGACCACGGAGGCACCCGAGTCGAGGAGTGCTCGGACCTGCGGGTCATCTGCAGCCACGGCTCCGGGACGCCTCGTGGCGCCGAACGCCGCGAGCGTGGCGTTGCGGAACGTGAGATCCCGCTGGGCTCGGGCGAAGAACTCCGTGTCCTTGGGGTTGGCCCCGGGCCAGCCACCTTCGATGAAACCGACACCGAGCTCGTCCAGGTGCATCGCGATGGCCAGCTTGTCCTCGACCGAGAGGTTCAGGCCCTCTTGCTGGGCACCATCGCGAAGCGTGGTGTCGTACACGTGTAGGTCGCTCATCCTCAGCCCTGTCCCAGATGTCGCACTTCAGTAGTGATTTCCATGGTCGGTCACGATCGTCCCACCGCGCGACGCGCCCGGGCGGGGTGTTGCCCGGGAACGAAAAAGACCCCCCAGGGTGTGGGAGGTCTGCGCGGCGGGATGAAACCCGTCGCGCTAGTCGATAATGATGGTGGCGGTAGCCACAGCCGTCCATGAGCTGTTCACGGCAGCAGCGTTGCAGACTGGTCCACCAACTGACTACCGCGTCTCACAGTGTGGTCGTCAGGCGAGGCGGGTCAGCCAACCGCGCGAGTCGGTCGCGCGACCGTACTGAAGGTCCAGCAGCGCTTGACGGATCGAGCCGGTCACCGGCCCAACGCCGCTGTTGACGCCGTGGTCGCCGATGACCACCTCCCCTCCCTGCCAGGCCAGCCGCCCGACCGGGGTCACGACCGCAGCGGTCCCGCAGGCGAACACCTCGGCGATCTCACCGCTGGCCGCACCGTCCCGCCACTCGTCCATGGAGATGCGACGCTCGTCCACCTTTTTGTCGAGGTCACGGGCCAGCTCGATGATCGAGGAGCGCGTCACGCCCTCGAGAATCGTGCCGGTCAGCTCGGGGGTCACGATGGTGCCGTCTCGGTAGACGAAGAACAGGTTCATCCCGCCGAGCTCCTCGACCCACCTGCGCTCCAGGGCGTCCACGAACGCGACCTGGTCGCAGCCGTTGGCCGTGGCTTCGACCTGTGCGGCCAGGCTGGCTGCGTAGTTGCCGCCAGCCTTGGCAGCACCGGTCCCGCCGGGTGCTGCCCGCGTGTAGCTGGTGGACAGCCAGATGGACACCGGCTTGAGGCCACCGGCGAAGTAGGGACCCGCGGGCGAGGCGATCACGCAGTAGGTCACCTCTGCGGCCGGGCGCACTCCAAGGAATGCCTCCGAGGCGAACATGAACGGGCGCAGGTAGAGGCTCGCCTCGCCGCCGTCACCTGCAGGAACCCACTTCTCGTCGGTCGCGACGAGCACCCTGATCGACTCGATGAAATCGGTCACTGGCAGCTCCGGTAGGGCCAGCCGCCTTGCGCTGCGGGCGAACCGGGCAGCGTTCACCTCCGGACGGAAGGTCCAGACCGAACCGTCAGCATGCCGGTAGGCCTTCATTCCCTCAAAGATCTCCTGGGCGTAGTGCAGCACGGCCGCCGACGGATAGAGCGACAACGGCCCGTAGGCCGTGACTTTGGCGTCATGCCAACCCTCCCCCACTGTCCAGGTGGCCAGAGCCATGTGGTCGGTGAAGGTCTTGCCGAAACCCGGGTCGGAGAGAACAGCCTCGCGCTGGTCGTCCGGGAGTGCGTCAGAGCGCTGCTCGACGGCGAACGAGAGTGCTGGCGTGGGCATGGTTCCTCCAGGACGTGCGCGTGGTGTCTGCTTCCCGAAGGCTACCGGGATGCGCCGCACCACCCCAGCGATGGGTGCTGGCCGAAGCGACCCGGGGCGACCGGCCGGCTAGTCGACCAGGGCCACGATGGCGTCGCCCACCTGCGAGGTGGAACGGGTCGCGGTCCCCCGCGTGCGCAGGTCGGAAGCCACGGCCTGCTCGACCCTGCGCGCATCCTCGGGGCGTCCGAGGTGCTCCAGAAGCATCCCGACGGAGAGGATCGCCGCCGTCGGGTCGGCCTTGCCCTGACCCGCGATGTCCGGCGCCGAGCCGTGGACCGGCTCGAACATGCTGGGGGCGGTGCGCTCGGGGTTGATGTTGGCGCTGGCGGCCAGGCCGATGCCACCGGCGATCGCTGCTGCGATGTCGGTGACGATGTCTCCGAAGAGGTTGTCCGTGACGATGACGTCGAAGCGGCCGGGATCGGTGACCATGAAGATGGTGGCCGCGTCCACGTGCTGGTATGCCGTTGTCACGTCGGGAAACTCGGCGCCCACCTCCTCCACGGTCCGGCGCCACAGGTCACCCGCGTTCACGAGCACGTTGTGCTTGTGCACAAGGGTCAGATGCCTGCGTTCCCGGGCCTGGGCCCGGACGAAGGCATCGCGCACGACGCGCTCTACGCCATACCTCGTGTTGATGCTCACCTCGGTGGCGATCTCTGCCGGCGAACCGACCCTGAGCGCGCCACCGTTGCCGACATAGGGGCCTTCGGTGCCCTCGCGAACCACGACGAAGTCGATGCCGTTCGGCGCCACCCGCTCGAGCGCCAGCGGGCTCAACACACCCGGGTAGAGCCGCACCGGGCGCAGGTTCACGTACTGGTCGAAGGCGAATCGCAGCTTGAGCAGCAGCCCCCGCTCGAGGACACCACTGGGAACGCCCGGGTCACCGACAGCGCCCAGCAGGATCGCGTCGTGCCCGCGGATCTCTTCGAGCACCGAGTCAGGCAGGGTCTCACCGGTGGCGTGCCAGCGCCGGGCGCCCAGGTCGTACTCGGTGGTGCTGACCTTGAGGCCGGTGTCCGACGTGACGGCTGTCAGGACCCGGAGCCCCTGCTCAACCACCTCGGGGCCGATGCCATCGCCACCGATGACGGCGATGTCCAGCGAATCCCGTTCCTGCGCCTCAGCCATGTCCACCAGAGTAGGAGGGAGTCTTGCATCCTGGATTCCCTGTCTCACATGACGAACGGCGCCGTGTTGGTCACGACGCCGTTCATCAGCTGCCTTGTCGCTCAGTCGTCCGAGTGACCCTGGTCGCGCAGGTCCATCGACTCCTGCAACGCCCTGCGGGCATCCAGCTCTTCTTCACTCACGTTGATCACGTCCTTCGCCCAAAAGGGCCGTTGCACAAAAGGATTGAGGCGTTCGCAGCCATCAGGTCACGCCGGTCGATAGTCAGCAGCGCTGCGGGGTCTCCGCTGCGAGTCGCCGGCTCAGAGGGCCTCGCCGCGGCAGGGAAGGGTGACCCGCCACGGCTTCATACCCGTGAGAATACGTGGACGTCCAACCATACGGGGTGGTTTTCTCGGAGATTGAGACTGTTCACGTGCCTTTTGGCACGGCCCGGCGGGCTCAGCCGTCGAGGTCGACAACACTTACGGTGGTTGCGCCGATCTCCTTGGGGATCTCACCGAGCACCGACTCCGGGATCTTCGAGTCGATGGTGAGCACCACCAGCGAATGTCCACCAGCTGCGTCACGGGCCACCTGCATGCCCCCGATGTTGATCCCGGCCTCGCCCAGCACGCGGCCGACGCAGCCCACCACACCCGGCCGGTCGACATACGTGAAGAAGGCCATGTGATCCGAGATGGGAACTTCGAGGTCGTACCCGTTGACGCCCACGACCTTCTCGATCATTCGCGGGCCGGTGAGGGTACCGGCGACGCTGATCACCGTGCCCTCAGCCAAGGTCCCGCGCAGTGTGGTGACGTTGCGGAAGTCCGCGCTGTTCGGGTCGGTCAGGAGGCGTACCTCGCAACCTCGTTCCTTGGCCAGCAACGGGGCGTTGACGTATGAGACCGACTCCTCGACCACTCCCTGGAACAACCCCTTGAGGGCGGCCAGTTTCCAGATGCTGACGTCGTGCTCGGTGATCTCTCCGCGCACGTCAATGTCGAGCTGTGCGGGGATGGACCCCGCGAGCGCTGTGTAGATGCGACCCAGCTTCTCCACCAAGGCGATTCCGGGCCGGACCTCCTCGGCAATGAACCCGCCCGAGACGTTGACCGCGTCGGGGACCAGGTCGCCGCCCAGGGCCAGCCGGACCGACTTGGCGACCGCCACGCCGGCCTTCTCCTGAGCCTCTTCAGTCGAGGCGCCGAGGTGCGGGGTGACCACGACCGACTCGAACTCGAACAGGGGCGACTCGGTGCATGGCTCCTTGGCCCACACGTCGATGCCGGCGCCGGCGACGCGGCCTTCCCGAAGTGCATCGGCCAGGGCCTGCTCGTCGACGATGCCGCCGCGAGCCGCGTTGATGATCCGCACCGACGGCTTGACGAGCTTGAGGGCCTCCTCGCCGATGAGCCCCAGGGTCTCAGGCGTCTTCGGCAGGTGCACGGTGATGAAGTCGCTCTCCGCCAGCAGCTCTTCCAGGGAGACGAGGCGTACGCCGAGCTGTCCCGCCCGGGCAGCGCTGAGGTAGGGGTCGTAGGCGAGGAGCCGCATGCCGAATCCCGCCAGCCGCTCGGCTGTCAGGGCGCCGATCCGGCCGAGGCCGACGATACCCACCGTCTTGTCGAGCAACTCGACGCCGCCGTACTTGCTTCGCTTCCACTTGCCTTCCTTGAGCGACTGGTTGGCCGGCGCGATGTTTCGGGCCGTGGCAAGCAACAGGCCGACGGCCAGCTCGGCAGCGGAGGTGATGTTGGATGTCGGGGCGTTCACCACCATGACGCCGGCAATCGTGGCCGCCTTGACATCCACGTTGTCCAGGCCGACACCGGCCCGGGCGACGACCTTGAGCCGCTTGGCGGCGGCGAGCGCCTCCTGGTCGATCTTGGTGGCGGAGCGGATCAGGACGGCGTCGACGTCGACCAGAGCCGCCAGCAGCTCGTCGCGGTTGGCTCCGTCGCAGTACCGGACCTCGAAGTCTGGTCCGAGGGCGTCGATGGTCGCGGGCGAGAGCTCTTCGGCAATCAAGACAACGGGTCTGGTCACTTGGCCTGTCCTTCACAGCTGGAGGGGCCGGCTGGTCCACGTGTGCGGCCGACCGGTGGGGAACAGATTCCTCGGCACCGCGCTGTGCCCGCGAGCAGTTTAGGGCGCACCCTCCTCACGGACAGCACCGCCCTGCGTGGACCGGCCGGTGCCCCTCGGTCTTGTTGCGCCGAAACCACCGATCGCGCCGAGCTCACGTTGGCTATGACTGTGAGGTCGCGGTCGCCAGGGCAGCCCAAACCTCACAGTCATCGCCAACTTCACTGAGTCAGCGGGCGGCGGAGCCCTCGACGTAGTCGGTGTCGGACGCCTTGATCCAGCTCATCAGACCCCGAAGCTCGCGCCCCGTTGCCTCGATCGGGTGGGCCGCGCCCTTCGCGCGAAGCGCTGTGAACTCCGGGGCGCCGGCGTCCTGGTCGTCGATGAAGCGCTTGGCGAAGGCGCCGCTCCTGATGTCCGCGAGGACGGCCTGCATATTCTGCTTGACCCGCTCGTCGATGATGCGCGGGCCCGAGACGTAGTCGCCGTACTCAGCGGTGTCGGAGACCGACCAACGCTGCTTGGCGATGCCGCCCTCGACCATCAGGTCGACAATCAGCTTGAGCTCGTGCAGGCACTCGAAGTACGCGACCTCGGGCTGGTAGCCAGCCTCGACGAGGGTCTCGTAGCCGTACATGACCAGCTGTGACGCGCCGCCGCACAGGACTGCCTGCTCGCCGAACAGGTCGGTCTCGGTCTCCTCGGTGAACGTCGTCCTGATACCGCCGGCGCGCAGTCCGCCGATCGCGCGGGCATAGGACTTGGCCAGCTCCCACGCAGTGCCGGTCTCATCCTTCTCGACGGCGACGAGCACCGGTACGCCGCGGCCGTCAACATACTCGCGGCGCACCAGGTGACCCGGTCCCTTGGGTGCCACCATGGCGACGTCGACACCGGAGGGCGCCTGGACATAACCGAAGCGGATGTTGAAGCCGTGGGCGAAGAACAGCGCTGAGCCCTGCTTGAGGTTCGGAGCGATCGACTCGGCATAGACCTTGCGCTGGACCTGGTCCGGAGTCAGGATCATGACGACGTCCGACTCTGCGACCGCGTCTGCCACCGAGACGACCGTCAGGCCCTCGGCCTCGGCCTTGGCTCTGGACCTGCTGCCCTCGGCCAGGCCGACGCGAACGTCGACTCCGGAGTCGCGCAGGTTCAGCGCGTGGGCGTGACCCTGGCTGCCGTAACCGATGACCGCGACCTTGCGCCCCTGGATCACGGACAGGTCTGCGTCATCGTCGTAGAACATCTCAGCCACGGCGGGCTCCTTCAGGTTTGTGGGGCGGATGTGTCAGTGGGTGGTGCGGATCATGCTGGTCTCAGGCCGACCGCAGCGAGCGATCGGTGATGGAGCGGGCGCCACGGCCGATGGCGACCCGGCCGGACTGAACGAGCTCCCTGATGCCGAAGGGCTCCAGGATCCGGAGCAACGCCTCGAGCTTGTCGCTGCTTCCGGTGGCCTCGATCGTCACGGCGTCGGGGGCGACGTCGACCACCTTGGCCCGGAACAGCTGGGCCGTCTCAAGGATGTGCGAACGGGTCTGCAGGTCGGCGCCGACCTTGACCAGGAGGATCTCGCGCTGGACGGACGCGGGGCCCGAGAGCTCGACGACCTTGATCACCTCGATCAGCTTGTTGAGCTGCTTGGTGACCTGCTCGAGCGGCAGCTCGTCCACGTCGACGACGACCGTCATCCGGGAGACATCTGGGTGCTCGGTCGGTCCGACCGCGAGGGAGTCGATGTTGAACCCCCGCCGGGAGAACAGCCCCGCGATGCGCGCCAGGACCCCGGGCTTGTTCTCCACCAGGACTGACAGTGTGTGCTTGCTCATCTCGGTGTCCCCTTCAGTCTTCGCGGTCCCACACCGGCATCAGGCCGCGTGCAGTCTGGATCTGGTCGTTGCTGACTCCGCTGGGGACCATCGGCCATACCATCGCATCGCGGTGGACCACGAAGTCCACAACGACGGGAAGGTCGTTGATCTCCATCGCCTTCTTGATCGTCGAGTCGACGTCAGCGGGTGAGTCGCACCGCAGCCCGACGCAGCCGTAGGCGTCGGCCAGCTTGACGAAGTCAGGAACGCGCACCTGTTCATGGCTGGTATGCAGGTCGGTGTTGGAGTAGCGCTCGTTGTAGAAGAGCGTCTGCCACTGGCGGACCATCCCCAGGCTCGAGTTGTTGATGACCGCGACCTTGATCGGGATCTTGTTGATGACACAGGTCGCGAGCTCCTGGTTGGTCATCTGGAAACAACCGTCACCATCGATCGCCCAGACGGTTCGTTCGGGCTGGGCGACCTTGGCCCCCATCGCGGCCGGAACCGCGAAACCCATCGTGCCCAGACCACCGGAGTTGATCCAGCTGTTCGGTCGCTCATAGTGCACGAACTGGGCGGCCCACATCTGGTGCTGGCCGACCCCGGCCACGAAGACCGACTCGGGTCCGCTGATCGCGCCGAGGCGCTCGATGACGTACTGCGGTGAGAGCCCGTCACCCTCGGGTGCCGAGTAGCCCAGCGGGAACGTGGCCTTCCACTCAGCAACCTGCGAGCGCCACGACTCGTAGTCGCCTCGATGACCGGTCGCTGTCTCGGCGCGCATCGCCGTGATCAGGTCGCTGATGACCTCCTTGCAGTCGCCCACGATCGGCACGTCGGCGACGCGGTTCTTGGAGATCTCGGCAGGGTCGATGTCGGCGTGGATGACCTTGGCGCCGGGGGCGAAGGTCGACAGCTGACCGGTCACCCGGTCGTCGAAGCGTGCGCCCAGCGCGATCAGCAGGTCGGACTTCTGCAGGGCCGTGACAGCCGCCACCGTGCCGTGCATGCCCGGCATCCCGAGATGGAGCGGGTGGCTGTCCGGCACAGCGCCACGGGCCATCAACGTGGTCACCACGGGAATCTGGGTCAGCTCCACGAGCTCACGCAACACGTCGCTGGCACGGGCGCGGATGACTCCCCCGCCGACATACAGCACCGGACGTCTGGCTTCCCCGATGAGCCGGACCGCCTCACGGATCTGCTTGCCGTGCGGCTTGGCCACGGGGCGGTAACCGGGCAGGTCGAGCTTCGGCGGCCATACGAAGGTGGTCTCGGCCTGGAGAGCGTCCTTGCTGATATCGACCAGAACCGGCCCCGGGCGGCCGGTTGCGGCGATGTGGAAGGCCTCGGCTATCGCACGCGGAATGACCGCCGGGTCGGTGATCAGGTAGTTGTGCTTGGTGATCGGCATCGTGATGCCGCGGATGTCGGCTTCCTGGAACGCGTCGGTGCCGATGGACTTGGAGGAGACCTGCCCGGTGATGGCGACGATGGGGACCGAGTCCATGTACGCGTCGGCGAGGGGTGTGACCAGGTTGGTCGCCCCGGGCCCGCTCGTGACCATGCAGACGCCGACCCTGCCGCTGGCCGACGCGAAGCCTTCTGCGGCGTGTCCGGCGCCCTGTTCGTGGCGCACCAGGATGTGCCGCACCTTGGTCGAGTCCAGGAGCGGGTCGTATGCCGGAAGGATCGCGCCACCGGGGAGTCCGAAGATGGTGTCGACGCCAACGGCCTCAAGGGCCATGACCAGGCTCTGCGCACCCGTCACCAGGGCCGCGGGAGGGCCGACGTCCTCGGCGCGTGCGCGGGTCGAGCCCGCGAGGTCAGCCGGAGAGGGTCCGTGGCGCCCAGACGCCTCTGGGGTCGAACCTGCAGAGGTCGAGCCATCGGGGGTCGAGCCTGGCCCGGGGGCCTTGCCGTCCGTCACTTTCGTCACCGCTTTCAGGAACGAGCGTCGCTTGGAGCCTGTGGTCCGAACCAGTCCGCTGATCGCGGACCATCCACATAAAAAAGCCCCTCGGTCCGGATGTGGACATGAGGGGTAGCGCGCTGACTCAGGTGTGAGTCTGCGCGCTAGGGAAGTACGAGAATTCGGATCATGCCCACACCGTGCGACACCGCCGGTTGCAGTGTCAACCGTCAGTGCGCACGGTCTCACCATTCGGACTCATTGTCCGGCCAATGGACGAGCTAGCCGCAAACTGCTCCCCCAGCGGCACTTCCGACCAGCTTGCGGTACTTGGCCAGGACGCCTCGCGGGTACTTGGGCGCTGGAGGGGTGAACCCGACGGCCCGCGCAGCAAGGACCTCGGGCGTGACGTCGACGTCCAGCGTCCCCGCGGCCACGTCGAGCCGGATCCGGTCACCGTCCTGAACGAAGGCGATAGGCCCACCGTCGACCGCCTCGGGAGCCACGTGTCCGACGCACAGGCCTGTGGTCCCGCCGGAGAACCTCCCATCGGTCAGCAGCAGCACATCCTTACCCAGACCCGCGCCCTTGATGGCTCCGGTGACGGCCAGCATCTCGCGCATACCTGGCCCCCCCTTGGGGCCTTCGTAGCGGATGATCACGACATCACCGGCCTGCAGTGCGCCATTCCCGACCGCGTCCATCGCCGCGCGCTCACCGTCGAAAACCCTTGCGGTGCCTTCGAACACGTCAGCGTCGAAGCCGGCCGACTTGACCACCGCGCCCTCGGGGGCGAGCGAACCGCGCAGGATGGTCAGGCCTCCGGTCCTGTGGATCGGATCGGACAGGGCGCGCAGGACCTGGCCGTCGGGGTCCGGTGGCCGGATGTCGGCCAGATTCTGTGCCACGGTGCGACCGGTGACCGTGAGGGCGTCACCGTGCAGAAGCCCGGCGTCCAGCAGGGCCCTCATGACCACCGGGATGCCCCCGACCCGGTCGATGTCGGTCATGACGAACCGCCCGAACGGCTTAACGTCAGCCAGGTGCGGGACCCCGGCCCCGATCCTGGCAAAGTCGTCCAGCGACAGCTCGACCTCCGCCTCGTTGGCGATGGCCAGCAGGTGCAGGACCGCGTTGGTCGAGCCGCCGAGGGCCATCACCACCGCGATGGCGTTCTCGAACGCCTCCTTGGTCATGATCTGGCGGGCGGTGATGCCGCTGCGCAACAGCTCGACGACGGCCATACCGGACTTGCGCGCGAACCCGTCACGGCGCCGGTCGGTTGCCGGCGGTGCGGCACTGCCGGGAAGCGACATGCCGATGGCCTCTGCCACGGAGGCCATCGTGTTGGCCGTGTACATGCCGCCACAGGCACCCTCCCCCGGACAGATCGCACGTTCGATGGCGTCGACGTCTTCGCGGCTCATTCGACCCGCGGCGCACGCCCCGACGGCCTCGAAGGCGTCGATGATCGTGACCGTTCGCTCCGACCCGTCACTCATCCTGGCGATGCCCGGAAGGATCGACCCGGCATACAGGAAGACGCTGGCCAGATCGAGGCGCGCGGCTGCCATGAGCATGCCGGGCAGCGACTTGTCGCATCCGGCCAGCAGGACTGAGCCGTCAAGGCGTTCGGCCTGCATGACGGTCTCGACGGAGTCGGCGATGATCTCGCGACTGACCAACGAGAAGTGCATGCCCTCGTGGCCCATGGAGATGCCGTCGCTGACGCTGATGGTGCCGAACTCCAGCGGGTAGCCGCCCGCGGCATGCACACCGTCCTTGACGGCCTTGGCGAGCCGGTCCAGGGAGAGGTTGCACGGCGTGATCTCGTTCCAGGAGCTGGCGACACCAACCTGCGGCTTGACCCAGTCGTCATCGCCCATGCCGACGGCCCGGAGCATTCCACGGGCTGCGGCCTTCTCGAGCCCGTCGGTGACGTCGCGGCTGCGCGGCTTGATGTCGGGCTGGCTGGACGATGTGGTCGGGATCTGCGTCATGACCGGATTCTAGGACCCCGTCCACGGGCTGGAACCGCGATCTCGCCCTGCGGTCATCACTGCCGCGGGCTCAGCCATTCGGGACCACGAACTCCCGCAGGTATGCCGACCCCGGGGCCAGCCCCGCCCATCGACCCCCGAACCCCAGAATCGCCAGACCGGAGGTGGGAAAGCCCTTCGACAGAAGGCTGACGGCCTGGGCCGCCCCGGCGTCGTCCTGTCCGAGCACCCTTACCAACAAAGGGATTCCGGGCGCATGTCCGATCATCAGGACGGAGCTGACCGAGTCGGGAACCTCGTTCAGCACCTCAAGAAGGCTGTTGGCACCCCCGCCATAGATCCGTTCGTCGAACCGCGTCTCCTTGGGCAGGGCTCCGCCGGCAATGAGGCCATCGAGGGTCTGGCGCGTGCGTTCGGAGGTGGAGCAGAGCACCAGGTCAGGGGCAGCGTCGCGGGAAGGGTCGCTCAGCCACTGACCAACCGCACGGGCGTCGCCGCGACCCCGGGCCGCAAGTGGGCGATCGTGGTCGACCCGGCCCAGACCCTCGGCGGCCTTGGCGTGCCGAAGCAGCATCAACGTGTGCTCGGTCGGCGTGGTCATGGCACCAGCATGCTCTGGATCACTGGTACCGGCGAGTCAGCCACCGGCCACCGACGGGAGGATGTGGACCACCGCGTCAGGGCCGACCCTGGCGTCCAGCCCGCCGGCCCGGCGGACGTCCTGCCCGTCGACGAACACGTTGACGTGCCGACGCAGCGCACCCGTCTCGTCCCGGATCCTGGCTCCGAGCTGCGGTCGCGTGACGACGGCAGCGTCGAGCACCGTCCGCAGCAACGTCGCCTCGCCGCCCACCGGGATGACCAGCTCGCCGACGCCGTCGGCCAGCTCGCGCAGGACCCCCGGCAGGATGATCCGCACGCCGTCCGTCACGCGAGCACAGCCGCCCGGACGCAGAGGACATCGGGCAGCTGCTCGGCGATCCGTTCGAAGCTGTCGCCCTCGTCGGCCGAGGCATAGACATCGCCGTTGCGGGTCCCGAAGTAGACCCCCGCCTGCTCGTGCGTATCCGCGGCGGCCGCGTCCCGCAGGACACACGTGTATGACGGCGCAGGCAGTCCCTCGGAGCACGTGACCCAGCTGGCGCCGGCATCCGACGAGCGCTGAACCTGCAGCTGGCCGCCCGGCGGGATTCGCTCTCGGTCAGCTGTGACGGGCACCAGCCACAGGGTGTCGCCCTTGGTCGGGTGGGCAACGACCGTGAAGCCGAAGTCCGTCGGGAGGCCG
>JANOHS010000151.1:0-4067 GCA_031406655.1 Micrococcales bacterium | reverse complement strand
CGGCGGAGGTGATCCGGACCAGGACCAGGTAGATGGCGTAGGCGATGCCTCCGAGGGCGAACAGCGCGCCCAGTGCGCTGACCATGCGCAGGGCGCGGGTGCCGCTGGAGAGCACCATGTGCCAGAAGTGGGACAGCAGCGCCCTGGTGGAGTAGCCCGACCGACGCGCTCCCTCGTCGCGCAGCCGCACCGGGCACGCGGCGGTGGGACCGGCGACCCACCCCATGGCGACGTCGAGATAGACCCCCGAGCCGGCATACGCTGCAACGCTTCTGCCGATCTCGCCCAGGACCATCCGGTAGCTCTGGAAGGTGCCCTCGCTGCTGCCCGTCAGGAACGTCGAGAAGAACCACTTGACCAGGCGGGAGCTGACGTTGCGCATGAGGTGGTGCGGTGGCCGGTTGACCGGGTCGGCGTAGACCAGCTGTGAGCCCGCCCGCAGTGCGACGTCCAGGAAGTCGCCGATGTAGGCCGGGTCGTGCTGACCGTCCTCGTCCAGCGTGACGATCCAGTCGCCGCTGGACGACGCCATGCCAGCCAGGGTCGCCGGGTGCTGGCCGAAGTTGCGGCTCAGCCAGACCGGACGGATGAAGTCGTGCGTGGCAGCCAGCTCGCGGATCACCTCGTCGGAGCGGTCGGGGCCATGGTCGTTGACCAGGAGCAGTTCGACGACCTGGAACTCGTGGCCGTCGGTGGTCGTGGTCGGCGTGGCGAGCAGCGCGATCTCGTCCACCAGCGCCGCGAGCGTCCTCTCGCCCTGGTAGACCGGGACCACGACCGAGATGCGGTGCAGCCTTCGCTCCGGCGCGGGCATCGGGTCGGTCACGGCACGGTCATCGGGTCGGTCACGGCCCCGAGCCTAGTCCAGCGCCCTTGGCCCGGCCCGGATCTCATCGGGCCGGCGCAGGCGTGACCGCGTGCATCCGGCGCCCCACCCAGAGGTACGCCAGCCGGCGGGCGTAGGCGATCCCGCGCGCCCTCACGTCGCCCCGGACCAGGTCGGTGCGGCTCAGCAGGCCGGGGGCGTCCGCGGCCAGCTGGTGGTGGAACCCGATGACCTGCTCGGACTGCTGGCGGGCCAGGTGCACGCTCCACTGCGAGCTGCTCAGCCGAAAGGCCGCCAGCGCCCGGTCGATCCCGAGGAAGTCGCCCAGCAGCAGGACCTTGGCATAGGTGGCCTCATCGATCACGAAGGGGTGCCGGCCCTCCCACCCGCCGACCCGCTCCAGGGGCTCCCGCCGGATCAGGACGCAGGCCGGCTCGCCGAAGATGTTGGCCCCAGCCACGACGGTATGCCGTACCGCCACTCTCCCGGGGACGCGCCCGGTGAGCCCGGCCAGGCCCCGGCCGGCCTTGACGATGCCACCACGAGCGTCGATCAGGTCGCGCCTGGCAGCCACCAGGACCACCGAAGGGTTGGCGTCCATGGCCTCGACCTGCGCGCGCAGACAGTCCGGATAGATGATGTCGTCCCCGCAGACGAGTTTCACCAGCGCACCTCGGGCCTCGGCGGTGACCCGCGCCCAGTTGCGCGGTGCCCCTCCCCCGGCTTCGGTCCGCATCAGCCTGACCCGCGGGTCTGCGCTGTAGCGCTGCAGCAGCTCCCACGTCCCGTCCGAGCTGGAGTGATCGGCCACGACCAGCTCGAAGTCCTCGAAGGTCTGTCCCAGGATCGAGTCCATCGTGGCCTCGATGAAGCCGGCGTTGTTGAAGGAGGGGACGACCACGGACACGCGGGGAACGTCCGTGCGCGAAACTTCGCCGCCGGTCACGGAAGGTGCCTCTCCGGGGACGACGATCGTTGGAACGAGTAGTTCTTGTGACCGACCCAGCTCATCACCGAGGTGACGAGCACGATCAGGGCCTGTGCCAGGAGCACCTTCAGGTGGGCGATCTCGACCAGCACAGGCAGCAGCACGAAGTTGACCGCCAGCGCCGAGAGGTACACCGTCTCGAAGCGCCACAGATCTGCCAGCACGTGGCCACGGACCCGGAAGACCACGAACCGGTAGAGCACGAAGGCGAACAGCACGCTGATGACGTGGGCGCAGGCCACGGCCACCAAGTAGTGCCACCGCTTGCCCACGGTCAGCAGGAACCCGGCGAAGACGAGGTAGCCGACGAGGGTGTTGACCGCCCCGACGACCAGGAACGCGACACGCTGGTCCCGGACGGCGCGCAGCAACCAGCCCGGGGGTCCCGAGATGCCGCCGGGTGGCACCACCTCAGGACTCATCCAAGAACCTTAGGGCAGGACGGTGGAGAAGATGTTCCATCCCGAGCCGACCAGCGTGCGCGGCAGGACGCCGCCGGTCCCGTCGCCGGGATGCAGCCACAGGTTGCCGTCCGTACTGCGGGCCAGCAGGTCGGACCTGCGGTCGCCGTCGAGGTCACCGGGGCTGGTGATGCTCGTGTAGGTGTTCCAGTCCGGGCCGATGAGGCGACGCGGCAGCCAACCGCCAACGCCGTTGCCCGGGTAGAGGTACAACGTCCCGTCGGCGGAGCGGGCGATGACGTCGGACTTTGCGTCACCGTCGAAGTCCCCCGGGCTGAACACGGTGGTGAAGACGCCCCATGCAGCGCCGATCTTCCGGGCCTTCAGGAAGCCGCCGGAGCCGTTGCCGGAGTACAGCATCAGCGTGCCGTCCGGCGTTCGTGCCAGCAGGTCCGAGAGGCCGTCGCCGCCGAAGTCACCGGCCGGGAAGACCAGGTTGAAGCCGCCCCAGCCCGACCCGATCTTTCGGGGCGCACCGAGGCGACCGGCTGGGCCGCCGGGATGGAGCCACAGGGTCCCGTCGGCCTTCTGCGCGATGACATCGGAGAGGGCGTCGACGTCCCAGGTGCCCGCGGTGAAGACCTTCGAGAAGCTCTTGAAACCGGTACCGGCCACCGTCATCGACTTCCAGCCCGAGGCGCCGTTGCCGGCATACAGCCGCAGGTATCCGGTGCCGGCGACGACTCCGAGAACGTCCGCCAGCTTGTCGCCTGTCAGGTCCCGCGGGTATGACGGTGCGGAGCGCAGGTTGGTGGGGACGAACCACTCGGACTTCAGGCCCAGGGCGAACCGGAGCGCCGGACCGGTCACCGTCACCGAGCCGGCCGACCCCTCGACCACGGCCTGGAGCACCCGCCCGCCCCAGCGGCCGTGACCGTCGCGTGAGGTGATGCGTAGTCGCTGGTAGCTGCCGATCGAGGGCCAGCGGGCCTGGATGGTGGCCACGGTGACGCTCTTGGTCCAGGCACTGGAGCCGTTGGGAATGGCACCGTCATACCGGTCGGCCTTGGCCACGAGGTAGGGCCGGCTCCCGGCGGTGCTCCAGCCCCCGTTCGACGCGCTGAACTGCGTGAAGGCCGCAGCGCCCTGATAGGTCAGCGCCCGGCCGGCAGTTGCCGCGATGGCCGCGTTGGTGGAGGTGGCCTCGGCCGTGAGCCCCGAGTACATCTGACAGGCGGTGGTGTCACAGGTGTCAAAGGCCCGGCCGGCGGGCGCGTTCTCGCGGTTGTGGTTGGCGTAGCTCCTGGCGGCAACTGCCTGTGCGGCCAGTGCGTTCGGGTGCCAGGCGGACGGCATCTCGGCCGGCACCACCGCGCGCAGGTAGGACTCCATGGGCAGCACGTTGACCGGCGTGATGGCGGACGCGCTCGCCCAGTTGGCCACGATGCGGCCGCGGTAGGTGCGCGCGGTCTTGTTCTTGAGCACCACGGTGACGAGGTTTCCGGCGGTCTTGTTGCTGAAGCTCGCCGGCGAGCTCAGGTCGGTGTAGGTCTTCCAACCCGCCGAGGAGAGCGCCTCGACCCGCAACCTCCCCGTGGTGGCAAGGGTGCGGACGCGGTACCGCGTGATCGGCTTCCGTGCGCTGTCGACCTGCTTCAGCGACACGGGCGTGGTTCTGCCGGGGTACGAGAGCTGGAGGCCAACAGCGTTGGGCACGTAGAGGATTCCGGAACCGACCGCATCCAGGCGAACCCGGATGGTGCTGGTGGTGAGGCGGGTCAGCGTCGTCCCCGGGTAGTAGAAGGCCAAGATGTTCGCCCAGGAGAGCTTGCCGACCTTGGCCGCACCGTAG
>JANOHS010000068.1:0-1723 GCA_031406655.1 Micrococcales bacterium | reverse complement strand
ACTGCCACGAAGCCCTTCTCGTGCAGTGGCGACACGGTCGGTGACTCCAGTCCGGGCGTGAGTGCGCAGGCCTGCTCCACCAGCTCGACGGACACGTCGTAGTCCATCATCACGTAGCTACGGGCGGTGATCACGCCTTGCAGCCGGCGGGTCAGGATGTCGAGGGCACCCTGCGCGCGGGTGTCCCGTCGCTGGATCAGGACGGCCTCGCTGTGCAGGATCGGGTCGCCAAAGATCTCAAGACCCTGCTGGCGCAACGTGGTCCCGGTCTCGACGACATCCGCGATCACGTCGGCCACACCAAGGGTGATGGCGGTCTCGACCGCACCGTCGAGGCGGATGACCTCGGCCTGCACCTCATGTTCGGCCAGGTGGGCAGACACCAGCCCGGGGTAGCTGGTGGCGACACGTTTGCCCTCGACGTCCGTGACGCTCGTGGCGCCACCTGGTCGTGCGGCATAGCGGAAGGTCGAGGCGCCAAAACCCAGAGGAATCGACTCGACCGCTGCGGCACCGGAGTCCAACAGGAGGTCACGCCCGGTGATGCCGCCGTCGAGCGTGCCCAGGCCGACATAGACGGCGATGTCGCGTGGGCGCAGGAAGAAGAACTCGATGTCGTTGTCGACGTCGGTCAGCACCAGCTCCTTGGGGTCGCGCCGGCTCCTGTAGCCCGCCTCGTGCAGCATCTCGGCGGCGGGCTCGGACAGGGAGCCCTTGTTGGGCACAGCGATTCGTAACATGTGTTGGGTCCTTGCGTTGAGGACGAGCGCTGGGTCAGAGGTGGGCGTAGACGTCGTCGAGTGAGATGTCGGACGCGAGCATCAGCACCTGCAGGTGGTAGAGCAGCTGGCTGATCTCCTCTGCGGTGCGCGCCGCGCCTTCGTGCTCGGCGGCCATCCACACCTCGGCGGCCTCCTCAACGATCTTCTTGCCGATCGCGTGGACCCCTGCGTCCAGCGCGACAACCGTGCCCGACCCCTGCGGGCGGGTGGCAGCCTTGTCGGTCAGCTCGGCAAACAACTGGTCAAAGGTCTTCACGAGGGCCAAGGTTACGTGGCCACGCTCCTGCGACATCCGTCAGTGGCACGCGCGATCGCAGAACCTCGCAGGACGCTGCCTGATATGACCCTGACCGAGCGCTTTGGGGTGTACGTGATACAAACGTCTGCATATATTCCCGAGGGGATCCGATGCTTGAGACAGGGAGTGTGGAATGACAGACAGCTCGCGACTTCGTTGCAGGGCACTGGATGACAAGGTCATGTCGGCCAGGGAGGCCGCTTCCTTCATCACCGCGGGCTCAAACGTTGGGATGAGCGGGTTCACCGGTGCCGGCTATCCCAAGGCGGTGCCCGGGGCTCTCGTCGACCGGATGAGTGATGCGAAGTCGCGCGGAGAACGTTTCGCCGTGAGCGTCTGGACCGGAGCGTCGACGGCACCGGAGCTCGACGGAGCATTGGCGGAGGTCGAGGGTGTCGACCTGCGCATGCCCTACCAGTCCGACCCGGTCAGCCGCGCCAAGATCAACGCCGGTCTGATGGACTACATGGACATCCACCTGTCCCACGTGGCCCAGATGGTCTGGGAAGGCTTCTTCGGGCACATGGACATCGCCGTGATCGAGGTGGCCGGGATCACCGAGGACGGCGAGCTGATCCCCTCGTCCTCGGTCGGCAACAACAAGACGTGGATCGACCAGGCCGACAAGGTCATCCTCGAGGTG
>JANOHS010000060.1:0-2274 GCA_031406655.1 Micrococcales bacterium | reverse complement strand
TCAAGGCTGCTGGCAAGGTCGAGCGGATCATCGAGTACCGCCCCGTCCGCAAGCGCCTGCCCAAGCGTCGCCCGAGCCAGACCATCTCGTTCTCCGTGGGTGGCGCCGAGGGTTACCTGACCGCGGGCTCCTACCCCGACGACGGCCTGGGCGAGCTGTTCCTGAAGTTCGGCAAGCAGGGCTCGACCCTGGGCGGCGTCATGGACGCCTTCTTGATCGCCGTCTCGATCGGCCTGCAGTACGGCGTGCCGCTGGAGACCTTCGTCGAGAAGTTCACCAACCTGCGCTTCGAGCCGGCCGGCCTCACCGACGACCCGGACATCCGGATGGCGCAGTCGATCATGGACTACGTATTCCGCCGGTTGGCGCTGGACTACATGGACTTCGAGACCCGCTCGTCCATGGGCATCCACAGCGCCGACGAGCGGATGCGTCAGCTCGAGACCGGTTCGTATGCCGAGGCACTGGACTCCGAGTCCGATGAAGAGGTCGAGGACGAGCTCGAGGGCTTCGCGCAGTCGGCCAACCTGGCAAAGAAGGTCCAGAAGCAGCCGGTTGCCAAGTTCGAGCCGGTCGACAAGTCCGGCTCGGGCGCTGCGTCGGCCAAGATCGTCGAGGGCGTGCACTCCTCAGCTGAGCTGTTGGAGAGGTTCCACGGCAAGTCGGCGGACGCGCCGATCTGCCTGACCTGCGGCACCAAGATGCGGCCTGCTGGCTCGTGCTACGTCTGCGAAGGATGTGGCAGCACCAGCGGCTGCAGCTGATGAGCTGAATCCCCACAAGAAAGACGGAGGGGCAGGGACAGACGTCCCTGTCCCTCCGTCTTCGTTGCTTCCATTTATGACGGGCGTATACATACGAATCGGCGTCACCCGTCATTGTCATGTGCTTAGCTGCGCTCATGACGATCTCTGCCGTGGGGGTAGGCCCGGTTACTGGTGTACGGGCGGGCGACCAATTCGAGAATCGCAAGGCCCTGATGGCTGCCAGCCTGCATCGCTTTACACAGCAAGGCATTTCGTGGTCTAAGGCCACGGGTGCCGATGCGATCGTGTTATCCGGTGGCTATGTCGACGATAAGGATCTCGGGGACGTGATCATCTACACAGGGGAAGGCGGTCGCGACAGCCTGACAGGCAAGCAGGTCAAGGACCAGGAGATGGTCCGAGGCAATGAGGCGATGCAACGAAGCTTTCAAATGGGGCAGCCGATTCGAGTCATTCGAGGAGCGGCGCACGGCTCCGAGTTTGCTCCTGAGACTGGGTACCAGTACGGCGGCATGTTCCGAGTTGACGGGATCTGGCATGAGCCGAGCGTCTATGGGCCACGCATCATTCGCTTCAAGCTTGTACGACTTATCGACGATGATGCTTGGTCGCCGTATGAAAAGGTCCTCAGACGCGCTCTCGATGGACAGCCGGCGGGCGGCGTCGAGCGGTGGGAAGGCTATGTTTCACGGGTCGTTCGAGATACCCGAGTGACCATCGCGGTGAAGAGTATGTACGAAGGCCGATGCCAGATCTGCTCGGGGACGGTCACAACCCCGGCCGGGCCGTACTCAGAAGGTGCGCACATCCGCCCTCTAGGGCGCCCCCACGACGGCGCAGACCACTTGCCGAACATCCTTTGCCTCTGCCCCAACGACCATGTCAGTGTCGATCGAGGTGCCGTGTTCCTCGACGACGACCTAGCGGTTCGCAACATGGATGGCCAAACCGTGACGCAACTGACGCGGAGGGACGCGCACAGCATCGACATGGAGTCTGTTCGTTACCACCGAGACCACATCTTCGGTGCCGTGGATTGATCTGGTGTCGCTCGACGTTCACATGGGAAGTGACTTGCTGTTGAAGACCTCGCTGCCGTTGGGGTAGCAAAAGTCGACTGTGGAGGTCGTTAGACGCGTTTGGCAGCTTCGGATCGAGGGGAATAGACGGTGGATACAACAGGTGTCGCACCCGGTGCGCACCGGGTGGTGTCGAAGTAGCGCTCAGGCGTAATAGCGCCAGACCATGTCGGCCACGCAGGGCGGCTTGGTCGATCCCTCGGACTCGTACTCGAGGTGAACGACCCGGGGCGCTTCACCCAGGATCGCCGCGCCCCGTCCAGGGGCGTTCGCCGCAACAAGGTCGAGTATCCGCTCAACCTGCAATCGACTCTTGGAGGGCCTCATGCCCAGCGTCACCGATCACCGACTCGCTGATACCGGAACCGCGGGTGCGCTGACGCCGGCTCCGCTGGTCATCGATGGCCTCGACGGGCTGCGCGCCGCCG
>JANOHS010000058.1:0-3971 GCA_031406655.1 Micrococcales bacterium | reverse complement strand
GCCCTCGAAGTGGAAACCGGTGGCGTTGAGATCGAGCAGTAGCTGCTCGGGACCCACGCCGAGGGCGGCAACTCCCAAGGACGGGTCGGTCATGAATCGCGTTGGTGACTTCCGCAGCGGCGTGGTTGAACGCATGTGCGGGGCCCAGGCCGGCAGGTCTTCGGTGATCATCAACCGGTTCAAGATGTCGAGGTAGCCGGCGACAGTGTCGCGCCGCACCGAACGGTCCGAGCCGGCGATGTCGTTCGCGATGGCTTGGGTACTCATGTCCGTGCCTGTGCCGCGGCCAAGCGAGGCCAGTAGTCGTCGGAGCGTCCCTGGGTCACGGCGGACCCCCATCTGGGGCATGTCGACTTCCACGATCGTTCGCAGGTAATCGCTGATCCATCGTTGGGCCGCTCGTCGTGGAACCTCGAGGAGGGCGGGCCAGCCTCCGGTAACGATGCAGTTCACCAGCGCAGGCACGGTGACACCGGGGTCCAGGCTCGGGGTGAAGTCGCCGTCGAAGAGCGTGCGGAGGGACACCTGCCCGGTGGACGCCCCCGTCTCGAACAGGCTCATCGGCCGCATCCGCAGCATGGAGTACCGACCTGCGCCTGTGTGACGCTTGGCATCGTCAACGGGAGTCGATGAGCCGGTCAGAATGAATCTGCCAGGCGCCCCACCGAGGTCGTCGACTTCGTGCCGCACCAGGTTCCACAGCCTGGGCGCCACCTGCCACTCATCGAACAGCACGGGTGGCTGCGCGCTCAGGAGAACCTCTGGGGCGGTGTCGACCAGCGCGCGAGCACCGTCGTCGGTGTCCATACGGAACAACGTGGCAGCGACTCGCTGGGCTGTCGCAGTCTTTCCACAGGCCTTGGGGCCCTCCATGAGTACGGCGCCGGCGGATCGCATCCGGTCTGCGAGCTCACCATCTGCTACGCGGGGACGGTACGTGGCCACGCCGATCTCCTGCCCTCCAAGAGGGGGATCCTCTACCTGCTAATAGGCAAATACTATAATAGATAACGGGTGAATCCTATAGCTCCTGACGGGTGAATTCTTTGCCGGCCCCTTCTGGTTACGCCGCGCCCCAGACGGCGGTGACCGCGGCGCGCAGGTCGTCGAGGGCCAGATGGGTGTAACCCACGGTGGAGGAGATGTGGGCGTGACCCAGCAGCCGTTGCACCACGTGGATGTCGACCCCGGCACGGACCATCTCGGTGGCGAAGGTGTGCCTCCACTTGTGTGGGTAGTGTCGGCCGCCGAGGCCGGCACCGAGACCGGCGAGCTCGACCTCGCGGGCCAGGGCGTCCATGCCGAACCCGAAAAGGGGGGTGGTCACCAGCGAGTGGGGGTTGGCCAGCAGCAGCGGTGAGGACGGCAGCAGCGGGCGGTCCTGCGCCACGAACTGGCCGAGGATCGGGCACAGCGCCGGGGGCAGCAGCACCATCCTCTGGCGGGACCCCTTGCCCACCACCATGGCCCGGCCCGCGCTCAGGTCCAGGTCGGCCCGGCGCAGCGTACGCAGCTCACCGGAGCGCATCCCGGAGTGGCGCAGCGTCGCGACGATCACGTGCCGCTGCCGGCCCCGCAGGTCGCTCAGGGACGCGGTGTGCTCAAGGATCGCGATGCTCTCGGCGGGGGTGTAGATCTCGATCGGCGGCGCGCTGATCCGCGGGCTGGGCACCACCGCGGCGGGGTTGGTGGGCGCCCGGCCGCTCAGGACCAGCCAGTTGTAGAACCCGCGCAGCGCCCCGAGCTCGGACCGGCGGGTCCGCGGGGCCAGGCCGCGCTTGGCTTCGGCGATCAGGAACGCCGCCACCTCCGCTGGCCTGGCCGTGGCCACCGGCGCGAGCCCGTGGCCGGCGTGCCACCACTGCAGGTACGTCTCCAGGTAGATGCGGTGGTTGCGCACAGTCTTCTCGCTCAGGCACAGCACGGCCCGCTCGTAGCCGGCGAACGCGATCAGCAGGTCGGTCGACGCCGTCGCGGGCGGGGGGTGTGTCGGGGACATGACCCGAGCGTTGCCCGATACGTCCCTGAGCACCAGTGGCGTGAGCGTATCTGTGGATAACCGGGCAAGGCGACGTGCTGCCTGGACGTAGACGTCCATCAGCCCGCGGGGACCGACGGCTATCGCCTCCACCGAGACGGCCTGCACCTCGTTGGGCAGCAGCCGGTAGACCAGACGGAACCGGGGCTTGTCGACTTCCTGGTCGTCGAAGGACACCTTTGCGGCAGAGCTGGGGGGCCAGTCCCGTTACGCACCGGGGGAGACCCCGGTGGTAATCGCTGGCGCCGGAATCCCTTACCCTTTGGTGCTGGCATGTCCTCGGCAACGGGGGCATGTTCGGCTGTGCGGGGGTGAAATGCCCCCCAGTTCACATCAAAAGTTATGCCTTACAGGAGGCCTTTAAATTGAGTTCCATGAACAACGGCTTGCGCCGAGTGGGAATCGTGGGGTTGTCGACGCTTGTCGCCACCACCGCGATGACCGGCCTGGCCGCAACCACATTCGCAGCAGCAGGCGACTACGCGGCCTCTGCCGTGACGCCGGTGACAGCGCCCGCAACAGCAGTTGCGGTCGGTGACCTGACCCTTGAGTTCGCGAACAGCTGGACGACCAGCTCCAGCCAGTCGTTCACCGTCGGTTCCAACGACTGCACCACGGCCGCTGGCATCGCCAAGGCCATCTCGTTCTCAGATGCTCCGACCGCTGTCACCGCAGCGCCGGTCGCCACGGGCGGCGGCGCGGGTAACACCGCCGACACCACGCCTACCTTCGTCGTGACCCAGAGCGGCTCCAGCCCGTCCTGCACCGCGGCCGCCATCCTGGACAAGACGACCATCACCCAGGTCGCACCCTCGACCGGCACGGCCACCGACACGTTCAAGGTCACGCTCGCCAGCATCAACTACACCATCGGCGCCGGCGCCCCCAAGGGCAACATCAACGTCGCGACCGCAGGCAGCTTCAAGGCCAGCGGCTCTGTCGTGAACGCAGTCATCCCGGTCGGCAGCTTCACCAACACCGCCAGGGTGGCTGTGCTTCCGAGCACGACCGGTGTCACCCTCGGCACCCAGACGCTCAAAGAGACCACCGTTGGTGCGTTCTTCGCAGCCGGATCCACCACCAACGTGGCGCTGGAGCTCAACGGAGCCACCAAGTTCACCGCCGGCGTCACTCCGACGGTCACGGTGCCCGCGGGTTACACCAAGACCACCCCGGTCACCACCGCGGCGGGCCTCTACACCTTCACGGTGACCGCCCCGGCCACGGCCGTCGCGGCCACTGTGACCGTCTCGGGTCTGACGATGGCTGCTACGGCCACGGTGCAGACCGTCATGCTCGACGCCACGATCGGCGCCAAAGACGTCGACGCCGTCCCGGTCGTCAACGTCGTCACCTACGACGCTCGTACCGGTGGCACCGACCGCTACGCCACAGCCGTGGCGCTGCTGAACGGTCTCGGCGCTGACACCGATGTCGTCCTGTCCAGTGGCGTGAACTTCCCGGATGCCCTCTCGGCCAACTACCTGGCCGGCCGCCTTGGTACGGGCACCCTCCTGACCACGCCGAACACGCTCCCGACCGTCGTACGTCAGGCGATCTTCAGCCGCGGCATCAACACGGTCTACATCACCGGTGAGACCGGCGCCGTCAGCGCGAACGTGGAGGCTCAGATCGAGGCCATGCACGTGAGCAACGACCCCGCCAAGTCGTTCATCACCGTGGTGCGCCTTGGTGGCGCAAACCGTTACGCCACCAACAAGCTCGTCAACGAGTTCAACTTCCCGGCTCCGGGCAACCTCCCGGACACGGTGCTGCTGGCCACGGGCAAGAACTTCGCGGACGCCCTGACCGTTGGCCCGATCGCCAGCAAGAAGCTCTTCCCGCTGATCCTCACCCAGGGCGTCACCCTCGGTGCCATCGAGAACGCGCAGCTGAACAACTTCAACCCCACCACCGTGATCATCGCTGGTGG
>JANOHS010000619.1:0-3772 GCA_031406655.1 Micrococcales bacterium | reverse complement strand
GCAGGTATGCCGGCCTGCGCGGCGAAGGTGCGCAGCTCGTCATACGAGGTGTCGCTGATCAGGTGCGACCACAACCGGCCGTGTGCGGGCCAGCCGGGTCGGTCGATCCAGATCGTCATCGGCTGCTCCCTGGTTGACTGCTGACCCTAATCCGTCTCCTTGCGCCGAGACCACCGAATCTGGCTCTCCCGAAGCAGGATTCGGTGGTCTCAGCGCAACAAGGGCGGCGTTTCAGGGGCAGGCTCCACATCTCACTCTGTGGTGATGGCTCGCAACACATCAAGCTTCGCCGCCCGGCGCGCCGGCCAGACCGCAGCCAGCACTCCGACCAACGCGGCCAGCACCACGAAGATGACCAGCTGCGCGCCAGGGACGGACAACACCCCGACGCCCGCATCCGCCTGGGAACGCTGCAAGGCCACGCCGAACACCACGCCCAGGCCCACGCCCAGGACCGCGCCGAGGACCGAGATGACCATCGACTCCAGTCGCACCATGGTCCGAAGCTGCTGCCGGCTCAGACCAACTGCCCGCAACAAGCCAACCTCACGGGTGCGTTCGATCACGGACAGGGCGAGGGTGTTGACGATCCCGAGGACAGCGATCACCACCGCCAGCCCGAGCAGCGCATAGATCAGCATCAGCATCTGGTCGATGGGCGCCCTTTGCTCGGCCGCGAACTCGGCCTGGTCCTTCAGGGTGATCGTGGGCAGGTCGGCTATCACCGAGTCGATCCCGGCGCGGACCGTGGCTGCGTCCGCGCCCGGCGAGCGGACGACATACGCAAGGTTGTCGGCGGCCACCACACCTGCGGCACTGACCGCCTCGAGCGAGGTGAGGTACTCCGACCAGATGCTCGGCAAAGCCTCGAAGATCCCCACGACGGAGTAGCCGGCCTCCTGGCCCGCGATCGACATCTTCATCGTGTCACCGACCGTGAGCCCGAGGTTGCGGGCTCGGTTCCGCTCGACCAGGATGGTCTGCCCCTGGAGGTCGCTCGACTGACCACTGACCATGGTCACGTTCATGGCCTTGGCAAACGCGACAGGCTCGATCCCGCCGATCTGGGTCGAGCCACCGTCCACTTTCGCTGCGGTGTAACGGAATCGAGCCACTGCCTCGACGCCTGGAATCTCTTCGACCTGGTCCACGATGGTCGGGGAGAAGGGCACACCGACGGCGTTGGACACCACATAGTCCGCCGAGAGGCTCTCGCCGAGCGTCTCGTCGATGCTGGCCTTCGCCGACGCCCCGAAGACGGCCATCATGGACACCAGGGTCAGCCCGATCATCAGCGCCGATGCGGTGGCTGCAGTACGGCGGGGGTTACGCATGGCGTTCTGCTCGGCCAGACGCCCCACCGTCCCGAACAACCGCCGGTAGATCACGCCGACCAGGGTGATGACGGGCCGGCCGAGTACCGGGCTGGCGAGCGACACGCCCAGCACGACGAAGAGGATCCCGCCGCCGATGTAGGAGATCCCCTGGCTGACGTCCGTGAACAGCCCAACGCCCAGCGCCACTGCACCAACCGCCGTCATGGCGGTGCCGATGAGGGTTCGACGCCGGATGGAGGACTCGGGCATGGCCACGTCGTCCCGCAATGCCTCGACCGGCGCGATCCGGCTCGCCCGACGCCCGGGCAGGTATGCCGCGAAGGCCGTCACGAGCATGCCGACCAGATAGGCGGCAACGGCGGTACGCGGCTCGAAGACCAGCGGTGAACCGGACAGGTCGAGGCCGAACGTGGCGAAGAGGGCCTTGATGCCGACAGCCAGCGCGAAGCCGAGCCCCAGCCCCAGCGTCGACCCGATGAACCCCATGACCAACGCCTCGAAGAGCACCGAGCGGGTGACCTGTCGTCGGCTGGCACCCAGGGCACGGAAGAGGGCCAGCTCGCGGCTTCGCTGGGCCACCAGGATCGAAAACGTGTTGATGATCAGGAAGCTGCCGACGACGAGGGAGACTCCGGCGAAGATGAGCAGGAACGTGCTGATGAACGACAGCGCCTGGTTGATCTCGGTGGCGGCCTCGTCGGCGGCCGTGTCACCCGTGACCGCGACGACCCCGGCAGGGAGGGCGGCCTGGACCCGGTCACGCAGCTCAGCCTGGCTGACACCCCCCTCTGCGGTGACCCAGATGTCGCTGTAGACGTCTTTGCCGCCCTGGAACAGCTGCTGGGCGGTGGCGGTGTCGAAGGTCGTCAGGCTTGCGCCGGCAAGGCTTCCCCCGCCAAACTTCCCGATGCCGACCAGGGTTGCCTTGACCGACGGCTGCGCACCAGAGGTCACCAACGGCACCGTGTCGCCGACCTTGTATCCCGCTTTCTCGGCCGTCTGCGGGTCGAGGGTGATCTCGACTGCCCTGGCCGGCGCCCTGCCCTCGCTGATGGACAGGCCGTCCAGCCCATGTCCGGCAGGTGCGTCCGAGAAGTTCACACCGATGCCAGGCGCCCCCGTCCCGCCGATCACCTTGCCGTCCGTGCCGATGACGTAGACGCCGATCGAGGTGACGTTACCGTCGACCCGTGCCGCCCCGTCGACCGTCGCCAGCTCGGTGACCAGGTCAGCCGGAAGGACCTTGGCGCTCAGCGTGTTGTCGGAGCTGACCGCTCCGGCAGGACGCACGACCACGTCGCCGACACTGCCGGCCATGATGTTGGTGAAGGCCCGGCTCAACGTATCCGTAAAGACCAGGGAGCCGGCGACGAACGCGACGCCGAGGACGATGGCGAACGTGCTCATGACCAGCCTCAGCTTGCGGGCGAGGAGGCTCTTCCAGCTGGCGCGCAACATGGCTCAGGACCCTTTGTGGGTGATGCGGGGGTCGAGCAGCTTCATCCGCTCGAGCACGAGATCCGCGGTCGGCCGGCGCAGCTCGTCCACGATCCGTCCGTCCTCGAGGAACACGACCCGATCTGTGTGGCTTGCCGCGACGGGGTCGTGGGTCACCATGACGATGGTCTGTCCGAAGTTGTCAACGGAGCGGCGCAGAAAACTGAGCACCTCCTCGCCGGACATCGAGTCGAGGTTGCCCGTCGGCTCGTCGGCGAAGATCACGTGCGGCCTGCTGACCAGCGCCCGCGCGCACGCGACCCGCTGCTGCTGGCCCCCCGAGAGCTCGCTGGGTCGGTGGTCGAGGCGGTCACGCAGACCCACCGTGTCGATGACCAGGTCATACCACTCCTGTTCCGGCTCGCGACCTGCGATCGCGAGCGGTAGCAGGATGTTCTCCCGCGCGCTCAAGGTTGGCACCAGGTTGAAGGACTGGAAGATGAAGCCGATCCGGTCACGGCGCAACAGGGTCAGGTCCTTGTCCTTCAAAGCGGTCACCTCGACGTCGCCGAGGAAAACCTGTCCAGCGGTGGCAGCGTCCAGAGCGGCGGCGCAGTGCATCAGGGTGGACTTGCCTGAACCGGACGGCCCCATGATCGCTGTGAACTCGCCCTCCCCAAGGTCGATGCTGACGTCGTCGAGGGCCAGGACTCGCGCCTCCCCCTCCCCGTAGACCTTGGACAGCCCCACTGTGCGGGCAGCTGGCTGCGGGGTGGTCGTGGTTGCCGCGATCGTGTCGGATGCCGTGCTCATGCTCTCTCCAAAGGGCTCGAGTCTGGTGGGCTGCAGAGGAGGGTTCTGAGCCTGTTCCGAGCCTAAATGTGAGCAGCGATCGACATCAACAGGTTACAACCCCGAGAAGACCCTGAACCGACCCTGACCCATCCCTGAGCCCCCCTCCCCCCCAATACCCCCACCGAACACCGCGGATCGCGCGT
>JANOHS010000618.1:0-3175 GCA_031406655.1 Micrococcales bacterium | reverse complement strand
ATTGCGGTTTCCACTCGCGTGCGGTGGCCCAGAACAGCGCCACCAAGTCGACTCCTCCGCGTTCATCCATGAGGCCCTCGCTTCGCAGCGACTTCATCGCGGTGGAGACAGTGCTGGGGGCGGCGCCGATGCGTCGCGCGGTTTCCCTCACGACGGCTTGGTCCGGCCGGGTCAACAAGATGTCGACAGCTGTGGCGAGCCCGACACGGCCGGCGAAGGCCCTCGGGCCATGTGGGCGCTGACTCCCGCTCCCGGTGGCCACGTCGATGAGCAGACCTGGCGCGTTGAGGTAGAGGTGGCCACGAAGGTCGAACCAGCTGACGCCGGCTTCCCGGAGCTGCTCGCGAGCGCCCCCCACTATTCGGTCGCTCACCACGACAGGAACGCCCCCAACCCCCCGTGGATGGCCTCCTCTGTCGAGATCGTGGAGTACCTGCAAGGCTCGCGAGCGGTCAATGAGTGAGTAGTACTTGACCTCCAACCGCAGCTGGCGCCCTGACAGATCCAGGACAAGGTCCTGCCCAGAGTCTTCGGCCCCGACGGACTGCGTGCGGATGTGCAGCCCAGCAAGTGTCTGGGTCAGCAGTTCCTCCGCTTCATCTGCGCTCACGGCACCAGTCTTGCAGGTGTTTGGTGATCGGTAAATACCGAACACCAAACTATCGACAAGAGGTCGCGCATCGACTAATGGAGGCAAGATCGTGAGGAGCGCCCCAATCGGCGAAGGGGTGGGATCGCCGGGTTTTCGACCCGGTGGACGCCGTCTCGCGGCACCAATCCCGTCACAATCGGTCCCATTCGCTCGGTACGTCTCCACCGACCTGAGACACGACGGGACACCTGAGACGATCCTTGGTCACGGATCTGGTCACGGCCCACACCTCACCCGGACAGGTCAACGGCCCGCAAGCTAAGCTTGCGGGCCGTTGACCTGCGGTTATGCCGTTGACGCGTTGGTAGCGGGGGCAGGATTTGAACCTGCGACCTCCGGGTTATGAGCCCGGCGAGCTACCGAGCTGCTCCACCCCGCGTCGGTAAACCCAACCTTACGCGAACCGGGCGGACACGCCTAATCCGCCCGGTCCCCTACTCAGATCTGGTCGTTCACTGGGTCGGGCTCGGCGTGGGCGCCGGCGTGGTGGCCGTGGCACTGGGCGTGGCACTGGGTGTGGGGAGGGCCACCGAGCCCTTGGGCGCGGCCGCGACAGCCTTGGCGATGGCGGTCTGCAGCCGCTTCTGTGCCTCCCCGTATGCCGTGAAGTCACCCTTCCTGAGGGCCGCCTCGCCGTCGGCGAACGCCTTCTGGACCTCGCCGAGGGCAGCGGTCAGGGCCGGGCTTGCGCCCGTCCCGCCGGTGCCTGAGCCCCCGGTGGTGGGAGGTGTCGTGGGCGTTGAGCCCGAATCTCCTGCATCCGCGCCGGAGTTGCCGCCAAAGAGCCCGTCCAGCGCCCCGGTGAGGGTGTCCGACCAAGCCAGCTGGTTGCCGAAGGCCACCACGATCACCCGGGAGAGTGGGTAGGAAGACCCGGTCTTCGCACTGACATAGATGGGCTCGACGTAGAGCAGCCCACCACCGACGGGCAGGGTCAGCTGGTTGCCCAGCGCGATCTGGGAGCCCTGGGTCCGGTTGTTGTTGAGGAACTGGGACAGGGTCAGGGTGAACCGAGGGGACCCGATGTTGGAGGACTCGATGTCGTTCTGGACCTGCCCGGGGCCCTTGACCGTCGTGTCGCGCGGCAGCGCGAGGAGCCGCAACGCGCCATACCCCTCCCTGCGCTTTCCGTCCACGTCGCCGGCGTTGGCGTCAACGGCCATGAACCCGGCCAGGACCGGCCGATCTCCCACCGGCATGAAGGTCGTCGTCAACGAGAACGACGGTGAGGTCTGGCCCGGCATGGCGATGCTCAGGTAGTACGGCGGCTGGTCAACGGTGCGCTGCTCCTGCGTCGGGTCATCAGGAACCGTCCAGTAGTCCTGGCCGCCGAAGAAGGCGCCCGGATCGGTGACGTGGTACTTGGCCATCAGGCTGCGCTGGACCTTGAACAGGTCCTCGGGGTAGCGCAGGTGGCTCATCAGGTCGCCGCTGATCTCCGATATCGGGCGCACGCTGCCGCCGAAGGCCTTCGACCACGCCTTGAGCAGCGGGTCCTGGTCATCCCACGCGTAGAGCTTGACGCTGCCGTCAAAGGCATCGACGGTCGCCTTGACCGAGTTGCGGATGTAGTTGACCTGCGCGGCCGCCAGCGCCTGGACGCTGGAGGCTCGAGCCGTCACCGAGTCCGAGGTCGCGTTCTCGATCTGCTGCAGCTTGGAGTAGGGGTAGTCGGCCGACGTCGTGTAGCCGTCGATGATCCACTGCACCTTGCCGTCGACCACAGCCGGATAGCTGTTCCCGTCCAGGGTCAGCCACGGCGCGACGCGCTCGACCCGCTCGCGCGGAGTGCGGTGGTCGAGCAGGCGCGAGTCGGAGGTGACCGTGTCCGAGAGCAGGATCTTCAGCTCCCGGTACTTGATCGCGTACGCGGTCTTGCGGGCGATGTCGCCGATGCCTACGCCGCCCTTGGCTGCGTAGGTGTTGTTCTGTTGGCCGGTCGGGCTCGAGTCTGGGTAGTCGAGCTCCTTCTTCGTCCCGTTCGCGGGACCACCGACGATCGAGTAGTCCGGCGAGGACTCACCGAAGTAGATGCGGGGCTCAAAGGCGCCAAGCGGCCCCACCGGCGGAATGTTCTGCTGGAAAAAGACCGGCTGGCCGTCTTCACCGCTGCGGTTGCCGTAGGCCGCCACGAGGCCGAAACCGTGGGTGTAGACCGTGTGGTCGTTGACCCAGTTCCGTTGAGCGGCAGGCAGACCGCCAAGATCCAGCTCGCGCACCGCGACCACGGTGTCGTTCACGGTGCCGTTGATCGTGTAGCGGTCGACGTCGAGCGCGTCAGGGAACTGGTAGTAGCTCTTGACCGCCTGCAGCTGCTTGAACGTCGGCGACACCACGCTGGGGTCGACAATCCGAATGCCCGGGATGGTGGCTGCGTCGTTGCGCAGCTGACCCTGGCTGGGCGTGATGGAGGCCTTGTATTCCTTGGCATCCGTAGCGGCCAGTCCATAGGCCGCCCTGGTGGCCTTGATGTTGCGATCGATGTAGGGCGCCTCAAGGGACTTCTCGGATGGCTTGACCTTG
>JANOHS010000614.1:0-3646 GCA_031406655.1 Micrococcales bacterium | reverse complement strand
GTGATCAGCTGCTCGACGCTGGGGGCATTGGCCATCCCCTGCTCCGAGGGGTAGAGCCGGCAGGACAGCCCGGGTTTGCGACCGGGCTCGGTGAACGGGTCGCGCCCGTCGATGAGAACGGTCGGCGAACCGATGAACCCGGCCTGCTCCGCCTCCTCCACCGTCTCGACGGGCCGTCGGGTGATGGGGACGTCCGGCCGGCCGAGAGCGTCGAGGGCGGTCTGCAGGTTCGCCTCGGCGACCTGCCAGCCGGGGCATCCCGCGAAATACATCAGGGTGATGTCCACATCCCTCAGCTCTTCAGGTCGGTAAGAGTGGCTCCGCTGTCGAGTGACTGCAGAAGGCCAGTATCGGTGACCACCAGGATCTCCAGGATGCCCGCCTTGTCGCGGCCCGCGGATACGGCCTGGCCGCTGGTCAGCTTCGAAGCCCCGATCGTCCAGGAGCTGCCGGCGTCTTCGCTGACCGCGATACCGCCCTCGGTGGTGACTCCGACGACGGTCTTCGGGTCAGCCCAGGAGGCAAGGAACAACGGCGGCGCCGAGGCCACCGGCACCCAGGTGCGTCCTTCGTCGGTCGAGCTGAGCACACCCTGGTTGGTCGTGGCCAGCACCTGCGAACCGTCCGGGGCCGCAGCGAGCGCGCTCGGCTCTCCGGGCAGGGTGCCCTGGGCCCATGTCTTCCCGTCCGGCGTCATGCGAAGCGCGCCGTCGAAGCCCATCACACCGGTGGATGAGGCGGTCAGGGCGTGGAAGTCGGACTCGCCGCCACGGGACAGGCTGGTCCACGTGCGCCCGGCGTCGGTGGACTTGATCAGCCCCACCGGCACCGGCAGGTCGACCCCGGCGCCGGGGTGGCCGGACGCGTAGAAGGTCCCTGCGCTGATCGCGAAACCCATCAGGTCGACCTCGGGGCCGACCCTCTCCCAGCTCGCGTCCGGCTGGAGGACGAAGAGCCCGGTATGGGTTGCCAGGTTCACCTTGCCGCTGCCCGGGTCCCGGCTGACGCCGTGAACGTGCTCGCTGGGCAGCCCGGCGGCCGCGGGGCTGCTCGGCTCGGAGGTGGTGCCCTGGCCGCAGGCCGACAGGGCGAGCGTGGCGACCAGGCCGAGGCCAAGGATGGAGACGACTGCACCTCTTCGCCAGAGACCGGAGCGCATCATGAGCGGCAGCACCCACCGGAGACCCGCGCCTGCGGGGCATCCTCGTGGCTGGAGGCTCCATCGCCGCCGCCACAGCATCGCGCGGCGGTGGGGTAGTCCACGACCACGTCGTACTTGGTTGCCATCGGAGCGTCCGTGAGGATCCGCCCCAGCCGCTCGTGGATCCTGTCGACCGGTCCAGCGGTGTGCATGGCCGCGAAAGTGTCAGCGCTCTCGTGCTCCACCAGCGCGGTGTACGACCCGTCCGGTGCCTGCAACAGGCGCCGTGCTCTCAACCCGGCGGTATCGCGCAGCTCGTCGTTGGACCAGGCGAACCAGGCGCGGAAGTCCGCGTCCTGCTCGGCGGGCACGGCGGGGAATCGGGCCAGGGCGATGTGCATCTTTGTCTCCATCGATCAGGGTGTCACTAGGACATCTGCGAGGACGCGCCGCGTCAATGCCTGAGCTCCACGTTGCGTCCGGGTCACAACGCTATTCACCGTATGTGTCTCTGGCCCCGAGATTCGATGAAGGTTCCCTGAAGGTGACGGGAGGGACGCCAGCGTCAGCCGAGCCCCTTCAGGATAGAGCTCATCTGGGCGATCTCGGTGGACTGACCGTCGACGATCGACTGGGCGAGCTGCTTGCTCTCCGCGTTGGTCCCCTCGTCGAGCGCTGTCCTGGCCATGGCGACGGCGCCCTCGTGGTGCTTGACCATCATCTGCAGCCACATCCGGTCGAACGCCGTGCCCGTGGCCGAGCCCAGATCGGTCATCTGCTGCGCGGACATCATCCCGCCCGCCTCGTCGCTCATGCCGGACATGCCAGACATGCCGGAGTCCCCTGCTGGGTCGGGAACCGGTGCTCCCCACCCGGTGAGCCAGCCGGACATGCGCACGATCTCGGGGCCCTGGGCCGCCTTGATCTTCGACGCCAGGGCCTTGACCTTGGGGTCGGTGCCCTGTGTGAGCGCCATCTCGGCCATCGTGATGGCCTGGCCGTGGTGCGGAATCATCATTGTCGCGAGCTCGACGTCGGCGTCGTTCTTGGCACCGGCAGCCGGGGCGCCGTTCGACACGCCCTTCATGGCGGCCGCGCCGTTGCCGTCAGTCGAGGTTGAGCTGGTTCCACAGGAGGCGAGGACCAGGGTGGCTGCCAGGGCTGCGGGCAGGGCGAGGGTGCGCAAGATGTGCTTCATACAGTGGTGCCTTCCGTTGAGTGTTGGTTGTCGTCGCGAGCCATGACCTCCAAGGACTGATTAGCCTTGAGCAGGCCACGTTGGTCACGTTGGTCATGGCGGTGGTCCGGGCTACGACGCCGTCGAGGACGTACCGCTCCAAGGGCGGCTGCATGGCGTTGCGCCCGGGTCACGACATTACGTTCCGTATGTGAATCTGGCCCTGAGGTTTCATGAAGGTTCGATGAAGGCCTGCCCTTGTCGACGACCTGGCGGGCCGTCCTAGCTGGCCGGATGCTGCGCATCCCCCGACGCCTCGGCGGGGTCCTGCAGCCTGAGCCGTTTCAGCAGCAGCGCGTTGACCGCCACCAGGAAGCTCGAACCCGACATCGACAGTGCCGCGATCTCCGGGCGCAGGACCAGCCCGATCGAGGGCTCGAAAACGCCGGCTGCGATCGGGAGCGCGATGGCGTTGTAGCCGATCGCCCACCCGAGGTTCTGGCGCATCTTGCGCAAAGTCCCGCGGCCGATGCGCAGCGCCACCGCAACGTCCAGGGGGTCGGAACGCATGAGCACCAGGTCGGCGGTCTCGATCGCCACATCGGTGCCCGCACCGATCGCGATGCCGAGGTCGGCCTGGGCCAGGGCAGGAGCGTCGTTGACCCCGTCGCCGACCATCGCCACCCGCTTGCCGGCATTCTGCAGCTCGGCAACCTTGGCGGCCTTGTCACCCGGCAGAACCTCGGCGATGACGGTGTCGATACCGAGCTGGCCGGCGATGCGCGCGGCCGTCGCCTCGTTGTCTCCGGTGAGCATGACGACCTCGATGCCTGACCCGTGCAGCGCCTGAACAGCCGCAGCCGCCGTCTCGCGGGCGGCGTCGGCCAGGGCGATCACCCCGGCGGCCTTTCCGTCGACGGCGACCAGGACGGCGGTGCGGCCGGTGGCGGCCAGCTGGTCGCGCTGCTGGGTCACCGAGGCGGTGTCGATGTCCTCGGCCGTCATGAGCTTGCGGTTGCCCACCAGGACCCGGCGACCCTTCACCTCGGCGGTAGCGCCGTGGCCGGGCACGTTTCGGAATGCCGTGGCCTTCAGGGTGGGCACTCCCGTGTCGGCGGCATGGCGCACGATGGCAGCGGCCAGGGGGTGCTCGGACTCCCTCTCGACGGCTGACGCGAGGGCGAGGAGGTCATCCTCGGCCAGCCAGCCCTCGAGCACCACGTCGGTCACCTCGGGCTCGCCCCTCGTCAGCGTGCCCGTCTTGTCCATGACGACAGTGTCGATCCGGGCGGAGATCTCCAACGCAGTGGCATTCTTGAACAGCACCC
>JANOHS010000574.1:0-2012 GCA_031406655.1 Micrococcales bacterium | reverse complement strand
CGGACCCGGTCGAGAGCGGCGAGGAGATCGTGGCCTTCGCCAAGCAGCACGGCCTCCCGGTCGCCATCAAGGCGGTCTTCGGCGGTGGCGGCCGCGGCATGAAGGTCGCGCGAACCATGGAACAGATCCCCGAGCTGTTCGACTCCGCCACCCGTGAGGCGGTCGCCTCCTTCGGCCGGGGCGAGTGCTTCGTCGAGCGCTACCTGGACAAGCCCCGCCACGTCGAGACCCAGTGCCTTGCCGACAACCACGGCAACGTCGTGGTCGTGTCGACCCGCGACTGCTCGCTGCAGCGGCGCCACCAGAAGCTGGTGGAGGAGGCCCCGGCGCCGTTCCTGTCCCGCCAGCAGACCGCCGAGCTGATCCGCGCGTCCAAGGCCATCCTGCTGGAGGCCGACTACCGCGGTGCCGGCACGTGCGAGTTCCTCGTCGGCCAGGACGGCGTCGTCTCCTTCCTGGAGGTCAACGCCCGGCTTCAGGTTGAGCACCCGGTCACCGAGGAGGTCACCGGCATCGACCTGGTCCGCGAGCAGTTCCGCATCGCCAGCGGTGAGGCGCTCGGCTACGTCGACCCCACCCCGTCGGGTCACTCGATCGAGTTCCGGATCAACGGCGAGGACGCCGGCCGCAACTTCCTTCCCGCCCCGGGGGTCGTGGTCGAGTTCCGTCCCCCGTCGGGTCCCGGCGTGCGGCTGGACTCCGGGGTCGAGTCCGGCGACGTCATCGGCGGGGCGTTCGACTCGATGCTGGCCAAGCTGATCATCACCGGGAAGGACCGCACCCAGGCCCTGGCCCGCTCGCGCCGGGCCCTGGCGGAGTTCGTCATCGACGGCATGCCCACCGTGCTGCCGTTCCACCGTGCCGTCGTCTCGGACGAGGCGTTCGCACCCAAGAACCCCCGCCAGCCCTTCGCGGTGCACACACGCTGGATCGAGACCGAGTTCGTCAACAACATCCCGCCCTATGCCGGGGTCGTCGCAGACGCTGCCGATACGGCCATCGAGCGTCAGAGCGTGGTCGTCGAGGTCGGCGGCAAACGGCTGGAGGTGATCCTGCCCGGCGGACTCTCGCTCGGCGGTGGTGGCGGCGCGGCGAAGAAGAAGGCGCCCAAGCGCTCGGGTGGCGGCAAGACTCGCGCTGCAGCCTCGGGCGACTCCCTGACCGCACCCATGCAGGGGACGATCGTCAAGATCGCGGTCGAGGAGGGCCAGGCCGTCGAGGTCGGCGAGCTCGTGGTCGTGCTCGAGGCGATGAAGATGGAGCAGCCGATCAACGCGCACAAGTCCGGAACCATCACCGGTCTGATGGCGAGCGTGGGCGAGACGGTGTCCAACGGCGCCGTGATCGCCGAGATCAAGGACTGACCGGGCCAGCGAGGCCCGCCGGACGAGACCGGGTCAGTCCACGGAGTGCAGACGCCGGGCCGCCTCGGCGATCGAGCCCGACATCGAGGGATAGACGGTGATGGTGTTGGCCACCTGGTCCACGGTGAGCCGGTTCTGGACCGCGAGAGCGATCGGGTAGATCAGCTCAGAGGCGTGAGGAGCAACCACCACCCCGCCCAGGACCGTGTTGCTGCCGTTGGCGGCGAACAGCTTGACGAACCCGTCACTGGCGTTCTGCATCTTGGCCCGGGGGTTCGTCGAGAGGGGCAGCATCACCGCACGTGCGTCGATGGTCCCGTCATCGACCTCCTTCGCAGTGTTGCCGACAGTCGCGATCTCGGGGTCGGTGAAGATGTTGGCGCTGACGCCTCGCAGGTTCAGGGGTGCCACCGCGTCCCCCAGTGCGTGTGACATCGCGATCCGGCCCTGCATGGCTGCCACGGACGCGAGGGGAAGCACCCCGGTGCAGTCACCCGCGGCATACACGCCCCTGACCGAGGTGCGCGAGACCCGGTCCACCCGGATGTGTCCGGTTTCGGTGAGCGCAACGCCTGCCTCGGCCAGCCCCATGTCCTGGGTCTGCGGGATGGAGCCGACCGCGAGCAGCACGTGCGAACCGGCAACCTC
>JANOHS010000570.1:0-4930 GCA_031406655.1 Micrococcales bacterium | reverse complement strand
CGCGGACTCGGCGGTGACTATGACGACCTCTACCTTCCGCTGCACGGCCCTCACCAGGGCCAGAACGCGGCGGTCGCGCTGGCCGCCGTCGAGGCCTTTGTCGGCGGCGGCGAGGACCGGCTTGATGTCGACGTGATCCGCGCCGGCCTGGCCGCGGTGACCTCGCCGGGGCGTCTGGAGATCGTGCGCCGTTCGCCCACGGTCCTCGTGGACGCAGCCCACAACCCGGCCGGCGCGCTGGCCCTCAAGACGGCGCTGGAGGACTCCTTCAACTTCACCAAAACCGTTGGTGTTATTGCGATCCTGGAGGACAAGGACGCAACCAGGATGCTCGAGATACTCGAGCCGGTCCTGAACGAGATCGTCGTATCCCGCACCACGTCACCGCGCGCCATGAGCCCCGACCGCCTCGGCCGGCTTGCCGCAGAGATCTTCGGGGAGGACCGCGTGACCGTCGTCGAGAACCTGCCCGATGCCCTCGACCATGCCGCAGAGCTCGCCGACCAGGGCGGGGTCGGCGGCGGAGTACTGGCCACAGGTTCGATCACCACCGCGGCCGAGGTCCGCATGCTCCTTGGTGTGACCGACGGATGAGCGCGCTGGCCGTGTACGGCATACCGGGTCCGCTGACCCGACGGCTGGCCGGCGTCGTGCTCGGGACCCAGGGTCTGGCGGTCTTCTTCGGTGCGCTGGTCGCCAGGGCCCTTGCTGCCGCTGACGGTTCGCCCACCTCCAACACGCCTCTCGTCCTGGGTTCGCTCCTGGCGGTGCTCTGCATCCTGGACGCCGGGCTGCTTCGCCGGCCGTGGGGCATCACGCTGGGCTGGGTCCTGCAGATCGCGACCCTGGCCACTGCCTTCGTCGTCCCCGAGATGCTGATCGTCGGGCTGCTCTTCGGCGCGCTGTGGCTGACTGCACTGGTCCAGGGACACGCCATGGACGAGCACACCCGTCGGGTGGATGCGCAGTGGCAGGCCGAGCAGGAGACGTAGGCGCGCGAGCCCTCATCGCCGGATTCGTCCGAGCCGAAGGCGTCTCAACAGGACGGATAGGATCTCGCACTGTGACGAAACAGATTGAGCGTTCGCTGGTCCTGGTCAAGCCTGATGCCTTCCGTCGCGGTCTCACCGGTGAAGTGCTGCGCCGGATCGAGGACAAGGGCTACACCCTCGTGGCCCTGTCCATCTTCACCCCCGACCGTGCGCGGCTGGCCGAGCACTACGCCGAGCACGAGGGCAAGCCGTTCTTCGAACCGCTCCTGGAGTTCATGTCCAGCGGCCAGGTGACCGCCGTTGTCATCGAGGGCGAGCGATGCATCGAGGGCTTCCGCGCCCTGGCCGGTGCCACCGACCCGACCGTGGCGCTGCCCGGCACGATCCGCGGCGACCTCGGCCGCGACTGGGGCTTGAAGGTTCAGCAGAACATCGTTCACGGTTCGGACTCCCCGCAGTCGTCCGACCGGGAGATCGGTATCTGGTTCCCCGAGCTCGCCTGACCGGCACCTCGCGCACGTCTGCCGCGTTTGGCCGGAAGAAGGCCCTGGCGCGGCGCTGGCCGGGGCCATCTGCCGCGTTTGGCCGGAAGAAGTGCCCGGTATGGCGCTGGCCGGGGCCATCTGCCGCGTTTGGCCGGAACAAGTGCCTGCGCAGAACCGTGGCCTGTGGATATCCGCGAGCGTCCCCCCCCGCGAACGGGCACTCTCGTCTCATGCAGGCCCACGACCCACCGACCTTCGAGGACAAGCATCCGTTCAGCCGAGCCGAGGCCCGATCAGCCGGCATCTCGGCCAAGGCGCTGAGGTCCGGTCGCTACCGGCGCCTCTTCTTCGACCTCTACGTATCCGCCGAGGTCGTCGTCACCCCCATGGTCAGGGCCACGGCGGTCCTGAAGGTCTGCCCACCCGGCTCGCAGGTCAGCCACTTCACCGCGGCAGAGCTGTGGGGCGCCGTTGTGCCGAGTCAGCCGCTGACCCACCTCAGCTGCCCGCAACCGGGAGCGCGGAGCGAGCGTCGGGGCGTGGGATGTCATCGGCTCAGCGCTCACGCGGGAGTGGTCCAGTTCCGGGGAATCCGGATCTCGAGTCCTGAGCAGACGTTCATCGACCTCGCCTGCGTTCTCTCCCTGGTGGACCTCGTCGTGCTTGGCGACTCCCTCGTCAAGGCCAGGCGCACCACGGTCGGTCAGCTCGTGAGCGCCGTCAACGCCTGGAAGGGCTGGGGTCTGCGTCCTGCGCAAAGGGCGGTCCGCTTCGTGCGCGAAGGGGTGGACTCCCCGATGGAGTCACGCCTGCGGATGTTGATGGTGCTGGCGGGACTTCCCGAACCGCAGGTGAACCGGATCGTCCGGGATGGTTCGGGCGCCTGGGAGAAGCGGTTCGACCTCTGCTATCCCGATCTCCTGCTGCTCATCGAGTACGACGGCCGACAACACGCCCGGGACGACGAGCAATGGGGCCGTGACATCGATCGCCGCGAGGACCTGGATGGCGACGGCTGGCGGCTGATCGTCATCCGGTCCAACGGCATATATGTCGAGCCGCAGCGGACCCTCGAGCGGATCGCCGACGCCATGCGGGCCCGCGGGGCCAAAGATGTGCCGACAAGTTTTGGCGATGAGTGGCGCAGTCACTTTCCCGGCCGATCCCGCTGACCATCTGCCGCGTTTGGCCGGAAGAAGTGCCTGGTATGGCGCGGGCCGCGGCCGTTTGCCGCGTTTGGCCGGAAGAAGTGCCTGGTATGGCGCGGGCCGGGGCCATCTGCCGCGTTTGGCCGGAAGAAGTGCCCGGACTCAGACCGCCTGCGTCTCGTCCAGCCCGGCGATCAGGACCTCGAGCAGTGACGCAAGCTCCTCACGCTGGCTGCGGGACAGCGGCCCCAGCACGTCGGACTCCACCATGTCGGACTCGCGCACGGCGGCCTTGAACGTCGCCCAGCCCTCATCGGTCAGCGTGATCAGGACCCGGGTGCGGTTGTCGGGGTCGGCGGTACGGGCGATCAGGTCCCGCTGCGCCATCCGGTCGAGGCGGTGCGTCATCGAGGACGGCGCGACGCTGGTCGCCTCGGCGAGCTGAGTCGGCGTGAGCGCCTCGTCCCCGTTGTTTCGCGCCAGCTGGGACAGGACGGCCCACTCGCCGGCGGACAGATCCAGATCGGCCAGCTGCCGCGCGTACCACTGGTTGAGCTTGCGGGCCAGCCCGTGGACGGCGGTGATCACCCGCTGGACCGACTCGTCGCCGCCGGCCGCGACGTATGCCGCCACGTCCGCGCGGTACTCCTCCTGGGCCGTGCCGGTGGTGCCCTTCCCGGGGGACTTGCGTGTCGTCATACCGACCATCCTGTCATGCTAAGATTTCGATCTCGAACTATTCGATAACAAAAACTGCGAAATGCAAGTCAAGTGGAGGATACGATGAAGCGCGCACGGTTGCTGGTGTTGGCGTCGACGGTGAGCATGTTGGGATGGGGCTCGATCCTGCCCTACCAGTACGCCTACGCGGCGAACACCCGTGGCTGGGGCGGGCTCGTGGCAGCTGCGGCCGCCAGCCTGTTCTCCATCGGTGCCCTCGCCGCGGCACCGGTCGGTGGCCGGCTGGCCGATCGGTTCGACCCAGCGCGGGTCACGGTCGTCGCCAAGGTCGTGGCCGCGGTCGCCACCGCCTTCCTCATCGTCGCCGGCACTCCGGCGCTCTTCCTGGGCGGCATGTTCATCTTCGGTGCCGGGATCACTGCGGCCGCCCCGGCCCAGACGGTTCTGGTGCTGCGCTGGGTCGGCGCCAAGGACCGAAGGCGAGTATTTGCACTAGTATTCACCGGTTCATCAGTCGGCATGGCCATCGGGGCGTTTGCCGCCGGCTACCTGATCGACCTCAAGCGGGTCGACGGCATGTGGCCGGCCTTCGCCACCGCCTCGATCGGGTTCCTCATCTCGGCGGGGCTGATCGCCCTGGCCGGCCGTGGCGCTCCCGCGGACCAGGTCCCGGCGCCGGAGGACGCGCCAGGCTCCTCGGTCGGGGCAGCGATCCGGGTCATCCTGGCAACACCGACCCTTCGCTGGACGGCACTGATCACGGTGACGCTGGCGCTCGGTTTCTACGCGCAGTTCGAGTCGGGTCTGCCGGCCTATGCGATCACGGTCCTCGGGGTCTCGGAGCGCACGATCGGCACGGCCGCAGCGGTCAACTGCCTCGTGATCGTTGTGCTGCAGATGGCTGTGGTGAGGTGGACGGCCAAGCGGTCGGCGCCGTCGCTGCTCGTGGCTGTCGGCTCGATCTGGGTACTGTCGTGGCTCCTGCTCGCGGCGTCGTCGCTGGTGCCGGAGCTCGCCGGGACGATGTTCGTCGTGGTGTTCGGGGTCTTCGCGGTCGGCGAGACGATGTACGCCCCCGTGCTCAACCCCCTGACCGCAAGCCTGGCTCCGTCCGGGATGGTCGGCACCACGCTGGGCATCTTCGCCGCGCTCCAGACCGGAGTGTCCGCGGCGGGCCCGCTGCTGGCCGGTGTCGCACTCGCTTCGGGTCGCGGCTCGCTGTTCGTGGCCGTCCACGTGGGCATCAGCCTTGTTGCCGTATTCGCGGCGCTCCGGCTGCGTGCGCTGCTGTCCGGTTCACGGGTGAGGGAGCCGGACGGCATACCGCTTATGGAGCAGTCAGCTGTTGCGGTCATCGAGGGCCGGCTGAGGACCACTGCCGGCTGGTGAAGGTTGGCCCGGGTGTGGTGGACGGCGATCGGCTCAGGTTGGCTGGGGCGCTTGGGTTCTGGTCTCGTCGTTCTGGTCGCGCGGTTGGGGTAGCGGGTTGAGGGTCGGGACGTGTCCGGGTCCTTGTGGTTTGCCCCAGAGCCAGCCCTGGGCCTGGACCGACATGCCCGCGATCGCGGCGCGCTGGGCGGGGGTCTCCACGCCCTCGATGATGCAGGGGATGTCGAGCTCGAAG
>JANOHS010000560.1:0-2552 GCA_031406655.1 Micrococcales bacterium | reverse complement strand
CAGGTTGCGGGGGCCGTGCCGTTGGCCGGCATGGTCTGGACACACTGCGACACCGCGCTGACGCGGGACGTGATCTCACCAATGCCGAACAACGTGAAGATGCCGGTCAGCAGGACGACGGCGATGACCAGGTTCATGGTCGGACCGCCGAGCATCACCACGAGCTTCTTGGGCACCGACAGCTTGTAGAAGACACGGTTCTCGTCGCCGGGCAGGACCTGTTCCTGGGACTCGTCGCGAGCCTGGTCCATCAGCTGGGAGAAACGGCCGGTGCTGGACGCGCGCAACATCGACGGGTCCGCACCGGGCTTGGGTGGGAACATGCCGATCATCCGGATGTAGCCGCCGAGCGGGACCGCCTTGACGCCGTACTCGGTCTCCCCCCGTTTGCGGGACCACATGGTCGGGCCGAAGCCGACCATGTACTGGGTGACCTTGACGCCGAACTTCTTGGCGGGCAGCAGGTGGCCGACCTCGTGCAGCGCGATGGAGACGCTGACACCGAGGGCGATGAAGAGGACGCCGAGGAGGTACATCACGGAACCAGCGTCTCACTTCCGGTAAGGCCAAGCACATCGTTGGCTCTCTTTCGCGCCCACGTCTCGGCGCGCAGTACGGTGTCAACGTCCAAGGGGCCTGAATCGTTCTGGGGGTGGGCGCTCCACTCGTCGACCACCCGTTCGATCGTGTCGACGATGTCCACGAAGCGGATCCGCCGGCCCAGGAAAGCGGCCACGCACTCCTCGTTGGCTGCGTTGAAGACCGCGGGGAAGCATGAGCCGGCCAGTCCCACCCGCCTCGCAAGGGCAACCGCCGGGAAGGCGTCCACGTCCAGCGGGAAGAACTCCCACGTGGTGGCACTGCTCCAGTCACACGGGCTGACCGCCCCCTCGACCCGGTCCGGCCAGGCCAGTCCCAGCGCGATCGGCAGCCGCATGTCCGGCGGCGAGGCCTGGACAAGGGTCGAGCCGTCCATGAACTCCACCATCGAGTGGACGACCGACTGGGGGTGGACGACGACCTCGATGCGCTGGAAGGGGATGTCGAAGAGCAGGTGGGCCTCGATGACCTCCAGGCCCTTGTTGACCAGTGTCGCCGAGTTGGTCGTGACGACCGGCCCCATGGTCCAGGTCGGGTGGTCGAGGGCCTGCTCGGGCGTGACGGCCTCGAGATCGGGCCGGCTCCAGCCACGGAAGGGCCCTCCGCTGGCGGTGACGATGAGCCGGCTCACCTCATCAGCCCTGCCGCCTCGTAGGCACTGGGCCAGTGCGCTGTGCTCGCTGTCGACGGGGACGATCTGGCCGGGCGCCGCAGCTGCCTTGACCAATGATCCGCCGACGATCAGGGACTCCTTGTTGGCCAGGGCAAGGCTGCTCCCGGCCCGCAGCGCGGCCAACGTCGGACGCAGCCCGATCGAGCCCGTGATCGCGTTCAGGACGACATCGGCGCCGCTCGCCGCCAGATCGGTGCTGGCCTGTGGCCCGACGAAGATCTGCGGCGAGAACCCCTGGCGACCTGCCTCAACCGCCGCCCGATGGATCGCCGCGGCGACCATCTCGTGCTCCCCACGGGCCACCCCGACCGCATCGACGCCCAGCGCGACCGCTTGACGCGCCAGCAGGTGGAGGTTGCCGCCGCCCGCGCTGATCGCGCTCACCCGGAAACGCTCGGGTGCGGCTGCGACGACCTCCAGCGCCTGGGTGCCGATGGAACCGGTGGAGCCCAGGATGACGATGCTGCGAGGTGGGGTCACCGTCCCATTGTCCGTCAACCTGGCGCCGACCCCGCTTCGGCGCCTAGCCGACGAAGATCCGCTCGTCGACGAGCTGCTCGACGACCCCTGCACCGTCGCAGTCGAACCTGCTGTGCTCGAAGCGCTTCCGGAACTCGAGGTCCACGTCGTCCACGCCGTTGCGGTTCTTCTCGATGCTGATGACCACCCACTCGCGGTAGGTCTCGGCGTTGGCCAGGTTGTACATGAGGTGATGCCGGGCCACGACGTCGAACTTGTCGTTCATGATCAGGGCTATGTCGGCTTCATGGGCAAGGGCCGATGACCCGCGCAGGTTCCGCAGGCGCACCCGTTTGCCGGCCTCCAGACCACTCTTGTCGACGGCGACGAGGGCAAGGACAGGGACCATCATGTCGAGCGCCATGTCCTTGAGCGCCTCGACGACCACGGTCATCCGGTCGTCCTCCGACAGGCCTGGGCCCCGGCGGCGTTCGTCCGGCGGTGGGGGGACGAAGACCTTCTGCAGGTAGTCGATGACCACGAACGGCGTGTGACCCGTGTCGTCACGGATCCTCTCGATGGCCTCTCTCACGGACTGGACGTCGGTGTGGGCGCCGCTGGAACGGTGCACGTGCAGCCGCGGGCCATAGTCCTGCAGCGCCTGAACCGCCTCCGCCCCGCCCTCGGTGCCGGCAAGTCGTTCCTCAAGGGACAGCTCCGAGGCGCGTCGCCCTTCGAACGCCTGACGGACCCTGGGCAACATGACCGCGTTGGAACCGGCGATCTCGGCCGCCTCCATGACGATCAGCCGCTCTAGCAC
>JANOHS010000549.1:0-1580 GCA_031406655.1 Micrococcales bacterium | reverse complement strand
GCGGTCAGCTGGAGCTCTTCCTCGTTGAAGTAGGCACGGCGGCCATCGGGGTCGATGCGCACGACCGCGCCGGTCGCGCCACCGTCTGTGGGGTTTCTGCGCAGAAGCGCACGGACACGGGCCAGCAGCTCGGCCAAGCGGAAGGGCTTGCTGACGTAGTCGTCGGCGCCGGCGTCGAGTCCGACCACCAGGTCCACCTCGTCGGCACGCGCGGTCAGGATCAGGACCGGAACGGTGCGGCCGTCGGCCCGGATGCGCCGGCAGACCTCTAGCCCGTCGATGTATGGCAGACCGAGGTCGAGCACGACCAGGTCGGGGTTCTCGTTGGCACCTTCGATTGCCGCGCGGCCGTCGGCGCGGACGTCGACCTCGTAGCCTTCCCGCCGCAACGCGCGGGCTAGCGGCTCCGAGATCGCGGGGTCATCCTCAGCAAGGAGTACACGGGTCATGATCGCATCGTAGGGCCATTGTCGGCTTCAGCGACGGGCCAACGCGCGGATCGCTTCTCGACGAATGCCGCGACGCCCTCTGCCCGGTCTGCGGAAAAGGCGGTGGCGCGCCAGCAACCGTCCTCGACCTCGAGCCCGGAAGCCAGGTCCACATCGGCCCCGAGTCGCATCGCACGCTTGGCCTGGCGCAGGCCCACAGGAGAGTTCGCCGCGATCTGCGCGGCCAGCTCGAGCCCTCGGTCCCGCGCGGTACCGGGCTCCAGCACCTCATCGACAACCCCCAGCGCCGCCGCCTCGGTCGCGGACATCCGTCGAGCGGTGAAGATCATCCCGGCCGCCCTGGACCAGCCGACGCGACGGGTCAGAAGCTGCGTGCCGCCGCCGGCCGGGATCACCCCGACGGACACCTCGGGCAGCCCCACGACGGCGGTCGACCCGGCGATGATCAGGTCGCAGCTCAGCGCGATCTCCAGGCCGCCGCCCAGGGCATACCCCTCGACCACGGCGATCGTGGGCATCGGAAGGTTCAGCACCCCGCCGTATGCCGCGCGGGCCACCGGCCGCTGTGCCAGCAGGTCGGCGTCGGTGAAGCTGTTGCGCTCCTTGAGGTCGGCGCCCACGCAGAACGCCTTGGGGCTGGTGCTCGTGACCAGGACGACACGCACATTCGGGTCGGCCGACAGCTCGGCGCAGGCGGCACCCAGATCCCGGGCCATCTGCGTCGACACGGCGTTCATCGCCTCGGGCCGGTCCAGCGACAGCTCGGCTATGTGGTCACCAGGGCCGTGCCGGGTGATCGTCACCATCGGCCGGGTGGGGGTGCTCAGCTCGTTCATTGGGCCCAGGTCTCCTTGGTCGTCGTCGCCCATCATGTCGGGGCCGGGCCGGTCGGGCCCGGAGTCTGGGACCAGGCGCACGATCTCGGCCGACAGGTGCCGGCGCCAGGCATAGATAAGCAGGGGTTCCAGATCGTCGGCGATGTCGGCCAGCTTCATGGCGGCTGCCCGCGCCGTCGCCGGATCCGGCACCCTGCGAACGCCGGGTTGAAGGGTGGCTCCTGCCCCTGCTCGCAGGCTCCCTTCATGGGGCTGCGAGTCACTCTTGCCCCCTCCGATCGCGTCGGCCACCAGC
>JANOHS010000546.1:0-3334 GCA_031406655.1 Micrococcales bacterium | reverse complement strand
GTCTTGACCCCAGCGGCCTTGCCGACCTGCAGCAGCGCCGCACCAGCCGAGACGCTGCCGTGGTCAGCAAAGGCGCCGAGCTCGACGGCTGCCTGGTAGGCGCCGAGCTGGGCGTTGCGCAGCAGGTCGTCCTTGGCTGGTTTGCTCGAGCCGGTCTTGAGGTCGACGACGCGCAGCCCGCCGTCGCCCTGGCGCTCGAGGCGATCGACGCGACCTTTGAGCAGCGCGCGTCCGAGCTCCACCTGCAGGTCGAGCTCGACGCCGACGCGTTGCCAGCCAACGGCCGCGGACTCCTCGAAGTAGCGAGCCAGCCGCGCCACCATCAGCTGGGCCTCGGACCGCGCGCGACGCGACAACCAGCCGTCCGGCAGCCCCAGCCGTCCCCACCTGATCTCGACCTCCGCCGCCATGGTGGCCTCGTCGACGTCACCGAGCTCGGCCGCGATGTCGTGGATCAGCGTGCCTATGTTCGCTGCTCCGACACTGGGTCCGTCGCCTCCACAGGCCGACAACAGCCACCGCAGGTTGCAGTCACCGAAGCTTTCGATGCGTGACGGCGAGACCGAGACGGTCACCCCCGGTGCGCGCAACGGCCGGTCGTCGCTCAGCCGCGTCAGCGCCCACCACGAGGACGGGTCAGCGCCCGGGACCCGCTGAGCGGCGAGCCGCGCCAGCTGCGCAGCGGCAGTATGCCGGTCACTCACCGTCGCACCAACGACGACCTCGCGTCGTAGCTCGCCGACCAAACCCGCCAACGTCATCGGCCGCGGCACCTCGCTGAACGACCTCAGCTCGTCACCGTTGTCGGACTCCCCGGGGGGGTCGACGATGTCGAGGTAGACCGAGGGCTGTTCGTCGTCACTGCGCACAGCAGTGACCAGGAGCCGCTCGGACGCGCGGCTGACGGCGACCATGAAGAGCCGCGTCTCGTCATAGCGGACCGCGGCCTGGGCCGCACGCAAGGACTGTCCGCGGCCGGTTACGACATCGACCAGTCGCTCTGAGCCCAATAGGGATCCGCGCAGACGCAGGTCGGGCCAAACGCCTTCCTGGACGCCCGCGACGACGACGAACCGCCACTCGCGTCCTGCCGCGCCCGCAGGGGTCAACAGCGAGACGGTGTCGTCACTGGGTGCACGTGCCACCAGGGTGTCCCCCGCGACGTCCTGCCCCCTCAGGTGCTCGAGGAACTCCCCCGGCCCCATCTGGGGCAGTCGGTCGACATACTTCGCGGCGGCGTCGAAGAGCGCGACGACGGCATCGAGGTGGCGGTCGGCACGGGCACCGGAGAGGCCGCCACCGAGCGCCACCCGACGCCAGCTCTCGCCCAGCCCCGTCGCGTCCCACATGGCCCACAGCACGCTCTCGGCCGTCACGCCCGGCGCCCAGCGCGGGCCGTCCTCGCCGTCAACGGTGCGAGCAGCGCTCACCCCCGCAGCGATCGCCGCGGCCACCCGCCGTGCCGGCGCCCCCTCAGAACCCAGCATTCCCAACGTCTCTGGCGAAACGAGGCCATATGCGAGCAGCTCGTCGCTGGTGCGACCGCCACCACTCTCGAGCTCGTCGCTTCGCAGCGACCTCCGCAGCCGGCGCAGCCCGACGGCATCCGCCCCGCCGATCGGGGACAGCACGGAGTCGACCGCGGTCTGGGCGTCGATCGGGTCCGGTCGCCCCGTCGCCACGTTGAGGGCCACCTCGAGCAGCGCCAGCAGGGGACGCACCGCCACCTCGTCCCGGACAGGGACCTCGGTGGACGGCACCGCCACGGGAACCCCCGCGGCCATGAGAACCCGGCGCAGGGTGCTGGTGCGTCCTTGCCCCCGGACGATCACGGCCATGTCGGACCACGGCATACGGTCCAGCAGGTGTGCCTGTCGAAGCTCTGCGGCGATCAGGGCAGCCTCCTGTGAGGTCGCGCGCAGCAGCCGGACATCGGCGCGTCCGCCCCCGGGGACGTGCTCGAGCTCGCGGTGCGCTCCGCCGCCGACCGCCCCGATGCGCCGGGTCACGCGGCGGGTCACCTCACGCAACGCCTGCGGCTGCCGGTATGACGTGGCAAGAGTGATCGTGGGACCGTCGCCGAATCGGGACTGGTCGGCACCCAGGATGCGGGGGTCGGCGCCGCGGAAGGCCTGGACGGCGGCGTCCGGGTCACCGAGCAGGACCAGGTCCGTGTGCGGGGCACGGACGACCCGCAGGAGCCGGGCCGCGGCGGGGGTGAGCTCCTGCGCGTCGTCCACCACGACCAGGCGCAGGGACCCGAGACGCTCGCGCGCCTGCTGATCCTCCTCCAGCAGGTCAGCGGCCGCCCCTAGGATCGACGCCGGGTCGAACGAACCCGGCCGGGAGAAAGACGTGACCTCGTCGTACTCGGCCAGAACCTGTGCGGCCGCGACCCAGACGGGTCGGTCATGGGCAACACCCAGCGCCGCGAGATCGACGGCCTCGAGGCCTCGCTCGACGGCTCGCATGAGCAGGTCGCGCAGCTCGGTGCGAAACCCCCTGGTGGCCAGCGCGGCCTGCACGTGCGAGGGCCAGACCGGCGCCTTGCCCTCCCCCGAGAGGTGACCGGCGAGGAGCTCGCGCAAGATGATGTCCTGCTCGGGGCCGCTGAGCAGACGGGGCGTCGGGTCGCCGCGCAGCGCAGCCGCCTGGCGCAGGATGCCGAAACCAAGGGCCTGGTGGGTCCGCGCCAACGGTTCGGTGGTGGTGCCACCGATCCGGGCGGTGATCCGCTCCCGCAGGTCGGCGGCCGCGGTCCGCGAAGCCGTCAGGACCAGACACTGGGCGGGCGCGATCCCGTCGCTGCGGACGCGGTCGACGACGATCTCGATGGCGGTGGACGTCTTGCCCGTGCCCGGTGCGCCCAGGACGCGCAGCAACGACCCGGTGGTTCGGTCATGACCTTGCGTGCCGGTGGACCGGTAGGCGACGGCTGCAGCCTGGGCATCGTCAGGACGGGGGGTCCGGGCGACCAGACTCGGGGCTCGTCGCAAAGTCAGCACCGGCAGATTCCATCACGGCCGGCCGACACCCATGCCAGGACGCCTGGGGCGGGCCTGCTCCAGACGCACGAATGCCCCAGCCGTTTGGCCGGGGCATTCGCTTGTTGCCGAACAGGTTCAGTTCGTTGAACCAGTTTGTTGGCTCAGATCACAGCGGGCGGATGTTCTCCGCCTGCGGGCCCTTCGGACCCTGGGTGATGTCGAACTCAACCTTCTGGTTCTCATCGAGCGAGCGGTATCCGCTGCTGGCGATGGCCGAGTAGTGCGCGAACACGTCGGCGCTGCCGTCCTCGGGAGCAATGAAGCCGAAGCCCTTTTCAGCGTTGAAC
>JANOHS010000579.1:0-7948 GCA_031406655.1 Micrococcales bacterium | reverse complement strand
GCCAACCTTTCGGACCATGCTGGCGATCAGCTGGTTCGCCGCATCCGAGAGAGGGTGGCCCTCGGACCAGGCGGGCAGCCCGATGGCACTCTTCTCAACTCCCAGGAACCCGTTGGCATCAAGGCGAAGGGCGCCCGACCCGAGATCGCTGAGCGAGTGCAGCGCATCGCCGATGACCATGCGAACCCCGGCAAAGGTCGGGTCGAGCCAGTTGATCGTCGGCTGACCCTGCTTGAAGTAGTGCAGGTAGACCCATCTGCGCTCGACGCCATCCGGGCCGAGGACCGGCGAGGTGGTGCTCCAGTTCGTGTCCTTGACCCCGGGCTGGTGGAAGATCACCCGTTGGAGCTTGCCGATGATGTAGCCGGCCTTGCCGAGCTGGTCCTCGGTCTCGAGACCGATGTTTGTCGACCCCCGGCCGGGTGGGACCTCCGGCAGGAGATGCCAGTCGGCCGGCTCGATCTCGACCATGTGATAGATGCCCGGGTACTCCCCGACCTTCATCTCGGCCAGCCGGAAGTCGGCGCCCTTGCCGGTATGTCCGGGAACGAGGTCGTCGATGATGGTTCCGCCGTGGTCGCCCGCGACCTCGCACATGGTCCGGAACTCGGCCTCGGTGCCGAACGCCGGGTCGATCTGGGTGCTGATGCGGTCGAAATGCCCATCGACACTCGGTGTCGGTGACCAGCCGCGAATACCGCCTGCTCGTTTGACCGGCCCGGTGTGAAGTCCCTGGATCCCGATGCGTTGAAAGACTTCCCAGAGCGCTGGGTCACCCAGCGTGGCCAGGAACGAGCTGCCCGGCCTGCCCAGGACCGAGATGGGGTATGCGGTGAACCAGACGGACGCCGTCTCGATCGCGGCGCGCGGGTCGGGTTTGGCGAAGGGGTTCTGGAACATGCTTCCCCGGCCGGAGAACTGCGTCGCGATGACGTTGGCATCGTTGAGCATCGACTCCTGCCGCAGCCACGCGACGTAGGCCGGGTTCGAACCGACCGGCTCGCCCTGCCGCTCAGCTCTGGCGACCGGGGCGCCACGCAGCCGGACCTTGGGCCGCAGATGTCTGGGTCGGGCCGGGTAGTACTGCTCCGCGAAGGTGATCTCGCCCGGCTCGTGAGGGTGTAGCTCCGCCAGACCGTGCTCCATCGCACCGTCCTCGGTCAGACCCTCTTCGGTCACGCTGTCGCTGCTCATCGACTCCCGTTTCTGGTCTGAAGCGCTTGTGGCTCTACGTTAATTGGCCACCGTCCCGGAGGCGAGCCCGGTCAGTCCGGCGAGCCCATGGCGCCGGGGCTGAACATCCACATCCGCTGCGCGGCTGGCTGATGGATCACACCCGGCCGGATGGCCCCAAAAAGAGGGTTTAGCCTGACGACACAGATCCGACATTGTGCCCCATAACGCCCCATGAGGGCCGTCACCCGAGGAGTGTCCCGTGGCAACACCCATCACCCGCCGCACCATCCTGGCCAGCGTCGCGACAGCAGGGGCGCTGACGGCAGCGGGTATGAGCTCCGCCGAAGCGTCGAGGCGCCGACCCCCGCATCGTCCGGGCACTCCCGTCAAGCTGACGATTATGGGCACGACGGACCTACACGGCAGCGTCTTCAACTGGGACTACTTCAAGAACCTGGAGTACACGGACTCGGCCACCAACGACATCGGGCTGGCCAAGGTGGCCACGCTCGTCGAGGCCGTGCGGGCCCAGCGGGGTCGTGAGAACACGCTGATGATCGACGCGGGCGACACGATCCAGGGCACGCCGCTGGCCTACTACTTCGCACGGGTCGCGCCGATCACCAACGGACATGTGCACCCGATGGCCGCGGCCATGAACCACATCGGCTACGACGCGGCGGCCCTGGGCAACCACGAGTTCAACTACGGCATACCGCTCCTGCGTACTTTCGCCGACCAGCTCGACTTTCCGCTGCTCGGCGCCAACGCCATCGACTCCTCGACCGGGCTGCCCGCCTTTGCGCCATACGTCATCAAGACCGTCGAGGTGAAGGGTGAGCAGCCGATCAGGGTCGGCATCCTCGGCCTGACCAACCCAGGAATCGCCATCTGGGACAAGGCCAACGTCGAGGGCAGGATGACGTTCCCAGGCCTGGTCGAGCAGGCCAAGATCTGGGTGCCGCGGATGCGGGCCGCCGGAGTGGATGTCGTCGTGGTCGCCGCGCACTCGGGCGCCACGACGTCGTCGTCCTATGGCGATGCGCTCCCCTACCCGGAGAACGCCTCGACCCTTGTGGCGCAACAGGTTCCGGGCATCGACGCGATCCTGGTCGGCCACGCGCACGCTGAGATCCCCGAGCGGCGGGTCGTCAACGAGGTCACCGGCCAGGAGGTGGTGCTGACCGAGCCGCTGCGCTGGGGCATGCGGCTGTCCCTGATCGACCTGTCGGTGGTCAAGCGCGGCCACCGATGGGTGGTGCAGAGCGTCGCGTCCAGCGTGCTCAACAGCAACACCGTCGCCGAGGACCCCCACGTCTTGGCGCTGCTCACAGCGGATCACGACACGGTCATCTCCTACGTCAACACGGTGATCGGTACCTGCACCACGGCGATGTCGTGTGCCACGGCCCGCTACGAGGACACGGCCGCTCTGGACTTCATCAACCTGGTGCAGTCCGAGGCCGTGCGCACGGCGATCGCGGGCACCGCTGCGGCGGACCTGCCGATACTGTCCATCGCGGCACCGTTCTACAAGTATGCGAACATCCCGGCCGGGCCGGTGAGTGTGCGCGATGTCGCGGGCCTCTATATCTACGACAACACGCTGCTCGGCATCACCTTCACGGGAGCCGAGGTCAAGGCCTACCTCGAGAAGTCGGCCGGGTACTTCAAACAGGTCACGGGCATCGGGCCGTTCACCCCGGACCAGCTCACCAACGCGGTCACTGTCGTGGCGCCGAACGGCACGCCGGACTACAACTACGACGTCATGGGCGGCCTGGACGCAGCCCTGACCTACGACATCGACGTCGCCCAGAGTCCGGGGTCGCGGATCCTCAACCTGGAGTACGACGGCCTACCGATCGACCCAGCGGCCCAGTTCGTCGTGGCGATCAACAACTACCGCCAGTCCGGCGGCGGTGGGTTCCCCGGTGTCACCACGGCTCCGGTGGTACACAACGCCCAGCTGGAGATCCGCCAGCTGATCATCGACTGGGTCACCAGCCACCAGACCATCGAGCCGTCCACGTTCGCCAGCATCGACTGGAGGCTCGTCTCGAACCGGGAACCGGTGCAGATCACGCCCTGATTTCAGGTCTGGGCCGGGGACCGTGTATCTTTCTCGACGCATCACCGGGCGGAACACGTCGCCCGGGTGCCCCTATAGCTCAGACGGTAGAGCGTCTCCATGGTAAGGAGAAGGTCAACGGTTCGATTCCGTTTGGGGGCTCCGTTCGGAGCAAGGCCGGCCGCCCTCAGCGTCAGCTGGCGGCGGCCGTCATACTCTTCGGATGCCCTTGGCGGGGTAGCTCAGGTGGTTAGAGCACACGACTCATAATCGTGGTGTCGCGGGTTCAAGTCCCGCTCCCGCTACCGACACGATTTCGGTTTTGCCCGTCGCATCGCCTATTCTGGAGCGTCGCTGCGCGGGAGCGCGCGACCACCCAGGTCATTTCAGGTCCACTTCAGTTCCGCCTTGAGTTCCGAGAGCAGGTTTCGCCCCGTGGCTAGCAAGAGCTCCGACGTCCGACCCAAGATCACGATGGCTTGTGTGGACTGCAAGGACCGCAACTACATCACGAAGAAGAACCGCCGCAACAACCCTGACCGGTTGGAGCTGGCCAAGTTCTGCCCACGTTGCAGCAAGCAGACCGCGCACCGCGAGACCCGCTGACCCGCAGCGTCCTTCACGGCGAGCGGGGTGACCTGCTCGCGATCCAGGCTTCTTCCTGCGACCGTCCCTGTCACTGATGGGGGCGGTCGTTGATCTGTGCCGGCTGGTTCTAGGGTGGTCGCCATGGCCGTCAACGCAAGCTTCACCGGGCGCACCTACCCGGCCACGACGCCGTACTCCGTGGGCCGGGAGAAGATCCGCGAGTTCGCCGAGGCGGTGGGCGCCGAAGATGTCGTTCACACCGACCAGGAGATGGCCCGGGCCCGCGGTTACCGCGACGTGATCGCCTCGCCCACGTTTGCCGTGCTTATCGCCCAGCAGTGCGACCGGCAGCTCATCGTCGACCCGGAGGCGGGGATCGACTTCAGCCGCGTCGTCCATGGCGAGCAGCTGTTCGTCCACCACCGTCCGATCACCGCCGGTGACCAGATCGTCGGCGTCCTGACCGTTGACGCGGTCAAGCAGGTCGGCGGACACGCCATGGTCACGACCCGCAGCGAGCTGTCCACCACCGAGGGCGAGCCGGTATGCACCGCCACCTCGACACTCGTCATCCGCGGAGGCGAGTGAGCAGATGAGCAGTGCCGTGCGCTCCATCAGTGACGTCGAGGTCGGCCAGGAGCTGCCCTCCCGCACCATTCACGTCACTCGCGCGAGCCTGGTGCAGTACACCGGGGCCAGCCTTGACCGCAACCCGATCCACTGGGACGAGCGCTTCGCGAAGTCCGTTGGTCTTCCGGATGTCATCGCCCACGGCATGTTCACCATGGGCTCGGTGGTCAACGTGGTCAGCGCGTGGGTCGGCGATGCCGGCCGGGTCGTGGAGTATGGCACCCGCTTCACCAAGCCCGTCGTCGTGCCTTACGAGGGCGGTGCCGACGTCGAGGTGACCGGCGTGGTCACGGCGCTGGACGTCGAGACCCGGCGGGCAACCGTCGAGCTGAAGGCCATGTGCGGAACCGACCGGGTGCTCGGTCGGGCGCGCGCCGTCGTCGTGCTCGACTGACGCCGATGCGCGAGGAGCATGACGTCCTCCTGTCAGGGATGACCACGATGCGGGTGGGCGGCCCGGCGGAGCGTTTGGTCACCGTCGAGACCACCGACGAGCTGGTCGACGCCATCCGCGAGGTCGACGACGCCGACGAGCCGTTGCTGCTGGTCGCGGGGGGCTCGAACCTGGTCATCGCGGATGAGGGATTCGCGGGCTCGGTGGTCCACGTCGCCACGCACGGCATCACCGTCGAGTCCGCCGAACCCCGCGGCGGTGCGACGGTCCGAGTCGCCGCTGGTGAGGTCTGGGACGACGTGGTCTCCCGCGCGGTGGCGGAGGGATGGTCCGGCATCGAGGCCCTCTCCGGCATCCCGGGGTGCGCCGGAGCGACCCCGATCCAGAACGTCGGGGCCTACGGCCAGGAGGTCGCACAGACCATCGCCGCGGTCCGCGTCTGGGACCGCCACGAGCAAGAGGTCCGAACGTTCGCCAACGCCGACTGCCGGTTCACCTACCGTCACTCGCTGTTCAAGGGGGAGCCCCGGTACGTCGTCCTCGAGGTGGTGTTCCAGCTCAGCCGGGGCACGCTTTCCGGGCCGGTCGCCTACGCGGATCTGGCGCGCGCACTGGGCATCGAGACGGGGGAGCGGGTCCCGCTCGGGGAAGCGCGTGAGGCCGTGCTCGCCCAACGCCGCCAGCGCGGCATGGTGCTGGACCCGACAGATCACGACACCTGGGGCTGCGGGTCCTTCTTCACCAACCCGATCATGTCGGCCGGCTCGTACGCCGCGCTGCAGGACCGCGCCCTGGCCCGCCTCGGCGCCGCCAGCGGACCCGTGCTGGTGCCACGCTTCGAGGCGCCCAACGGTCAGGTCAAGACCAGTGCGGCCTGGCTGATAGAGAAGGCCGGTTTCGCCAAGGGCCACGGCTTGCCGGGGCCGGCGGCGCTGTCGACCAAGCACACGCTTGCGCTCACGAACAGGGGATCTGCCACCTCGGCCGACGTCGTCGCGCTGGCTCGCGAGATCCGGGACGGTGTCCAGGCTGTCTTCGGGGTGAGCCTGGTCAACGAGCCCGCACTCGTCGGCACCACCCTCTGACTTTGCTCACTTCAGGCCGGTTTGCTCAGTTCAGGCCGGTTTTCGCGCCCAAGATCGGCTCCGCGAGCGGCCTGAACTGAGCAAAGGTCGGCAAGGGGTCGGGGATACGGAGCAGGCTCAGCCGGCGATCCAGGCGTCGATGTCCGCCAGCATCTGGCCGCGTGCCGGTTCTGGCGCCCGCGAGCCCCGTACGGACCCCCGTGCCAGCTCGGCCAGCTCGACATCCGAAAGGCCGTGGACCGTCCGCGCGGTCTCGTACTGCGCATTCAGCCTCGAGCCGAACAACAACGGATCGTCGGCCCCCAGCGCGACCTGTGCGCCGGCAGCGACCAGCCGGCCCAGCGGCACGTCCTCGGCCGCCGAGTACACGCCGAGCGCGACGTTGCTGCCGGGGCACACCTCGAGGGTGACGCCGCGGCGAACCACGTCGTCCAGCACCCGCTCATCCTCGACGCAGCGTATGCCGTGTCCCAACCGATCCGGGGCCAGTGCGGCCAGCGTCTCGCCGACCGCCGCAGCGCCGAGGAGCTCGCCGCCATGGGGCACACAGGCCAGTCCGGCTCGACGGGCAATATCGAATGCGTGCGCGAACTCGGCTGTGTTTCCTCGGCGTTCGTCGTTGCTCAACCCGAATCCGACCACATGCCCCGGGCTGTCACCGGCGTATCGCGCTGCCAGCCGGGCCAGTGTCCGGGCATCCAGGGGGTGCCGGATCCGGTTTGCTGCCACGACGACGGCGACACCGATACCGACATCCCGGGAGGCTCCGCTGGCCTCGTCCAGGACAATCTCCAGAGCCGGCGTGATACCTCCGACGAAGGGCGCATAGGACGTCGGGTCGACCTGGATCTCCAGCCACCGGGAACCCTCGGCGGCGTCGTCCTGGGCCGCCTCGCGAACGATGCGGCGCATGTCCGCCTCGTCCCGGACGCAGGCGCGGGCCATGTCATAGAGGCGTTGGAAACGGAACCAGCCACGTTCATCTGCCGCGTTCAGGGCGGGCGGCCAGGACTTCGTCAGGGCGTCGGGCAGGCGCACGCCGTGCTTCTCCGCGAGCGCGACCAGCGTGGTCGGGCGCATCGAGCCGGTGAAGTGGAGGTGCAGGTGCGCCTTGGGCAGCAAGCCCACGGGTCGGCTCGGACTCAGCGCGGCTCATCCTCGATGATGTGCATGGCAGCCTCTTCGGCGGAGGAGCCGCCGCCGTCGATGCCCATGTCGTTGGCCACCATGTCCGACTCGGTGTCCTCGTGCGAGCCCTCGTCGGGGGCCATGAGCCGTCCGCTGCGCCGGGCACCGACCTCGCCGTCGCCGAGGAAGTCATCCTCCGCCGCGATGGCGTCCACGTCGTCGCCGCCCATCATCTCCACGTATGCCAAGGGGTCCTCGAACGCGTTGGCCGGATCGGGTTCCTCGTGGGCCAGCCGCTGCTCGATGCTCTCGCCCTGACGCTGCTCGGCCAGGGTGGTCCCGAAGGCATCCACGCCGCGCGGACGTTCCGGCGGCGAGTAGCCCTCGTCCAAGAGATCATCGACGCCACGGTCATCGAGGGTGTCCTCGGGCTGCAGCTGGTCCTCGCCGTCGAGGCTGTAGCTGCCCATGGACTCCGCGCCCGTGCTCTCCTGGTGGGTCATATCACGACACTAGGTCGACTTGAGAGCCCGCGCCAGCATTGGCGAACAGGTCTGGCCCGTGTCCTTACCGCGCTTCTCCGAGGAGCTTCTGGATCCGGGCGACGCCCTCGGCCAGGTCGGTGTCCCCCACGGCGTACGACAGCCGCAGGTAGCCGCTGGCGCCGAACGCCTCCCCGGGTACGACGGCAACCTCCGCCTCCTCCAGGATCAGCGTGGCCAGCTCAGCCGAGGTGGTGCAGACCCGGCCGCGGATGGTCTTGCCGAGGACGCCCTTGACCGACGGATAGGCATAGAACGCACCGGTGGGCACCGGGCACGTGACTCCCTCGATGTCGTTGAGCATCCCCACCATCATGCGTCGGCGACGGTCGAA
>JANOHS010000567.1:0-8694 GCA_031406655.1 Micrococcales bacterium | reverse complement strand
CGAGCCCACCTCGGCCCTTGACCCCGAGCTCGTCGGTGAGGTCCTCGCCGTCATGAGGGAGCTCGCCAACGACGGCATGACCATGATCGTGGTGACCCACGAGATGAGCTTTGCCCGCGAGGTGGCCGACCACGTCGTGTTCATGGACGCTGGTGTGGTCGTCGAGCACGGCAACCCGACATCGGTCATCAACGACCCGCAGCATGAGCGCACCAGGTCATTCCTGCGCCGGATGCAGTCCGAGCACCACGCCGTCGAGCACGTCCCCGAGACGCTGGAACAAGCCATCATCGCAACCCAGCAACCTGACCTCGACGAGACCGAATAGGGTTGCGAAAGCTAGGGATCGTCCACGTCCGGGGTCGTTCGATGGAGCCAACGCTGCACGAGGGCGACCGCCTGCTCGTGCTGTACGGCGCACGCCCCAGCCGCGGAAAGCTCGCCATCGTCCGGCTCCCGGACGACGAAGCAGGCGCTCCGCGCCCGCTCGCGGTCAAGCGTGTCTCGCACCCCGACCCTGATGGCTCCGACGGCTGGTGGGTCGAACGGGACAACCCCAGAGAAGGCCTCGACTCCTGGGCCGTCGGCGCGATCCCCGCCGACGGCATACGGGCTCGGGTGATCCTGCGTCTGCCGACCCCGAAGATGCCTTGGCGGCGTTTGCGGACTCCTCCTCGCGGGCACTGACGTTGCGGGGTAAGTTTGCCGCCGTACTCCGAACACTCGTCGAAGGGATCCTCCAATGTTCTCGCGTCTGTTTGCCGCTCAGGTCCAGGTCAGCGCCCACTGTGACCTGCCTTGCGGCGTCTACGACCCCGCCCAGGCCAAGATCGAGGCCGACTCGGTCAAGGCCTGCATGGTCAAGGCCGCCGCCTCTGATGACGCCGACTTCAAGGCGCGCGCGCTGACGATCAAGGAAGAGCGGTCCGACCTGGTCAAGCACCACCTGTGGGTGCTGTGGACCGACTACTTCAAGCCGGCGCACTTCGAGAAGTACCCGCAGCTCAACACCTTGTTCAACGAGGCCACCAAGCTCGCCGGTGCGGGCGGCACCAAGTCCTCATGGGATGTCGCCGTGGCCGACCAGCTCCTGGCCAAGATCGACGAGATCGCCGAGATCTTCTGGGAGACCAAGAAGGCCGCCTGAGCCTCGCGCGCCGCTGACCAGCACGTTTACCTATGGGTCGCCCTCTCAGTCCTTGGAGAGTCCTTGCGAGGACTGAGAACGGCGTCGATGATGGCCCGGGTGCGGTCGTCGTCCCCTGGCCAGAGGTGGGCGTAGGTCCGCAGAGTGATTACCGCCGATGCGTGCCCCAGGACCATCTGCACCTGCTTGACCGACGCTCCCCCTGCGATCAACGCGCTGGCGTAGAAATGGCGCAGTGCGTGAGCAGTCGCCTCAACGTTGGCCGCCTCCGCCGTGGCCTTCCATAGTGGCTTCCGGACGATCCGGGTCGCACGTCAGAGGGCGCAGTCCAACGAGTTGACCCCTCCGAAGTCGAAGTCCTCAGAGCGGACGGTCCCGGTCGGCCAGACCGTTGTTGACGACGCAGGAAGTCGACGTCGGAAAGCCGGAGTCCGAGCAGCTCTCCGACGCGAATACCGGTGCCCGCGAGCCCGACCGGAATCGGCTGCCACCGATGACCAAGGGCCCCCTGAACGCACGCGTTGTCCTCGAGCGTTGGCACCCGCACCTCATCGTCATGGTCATTGGGCAGCGTGATCCGCGTGAATAGCCCCAAAAGCTCCGCTCAGTCGGCTCCCCCCGCCCTGCGGCCTTCCCCCTTCAACTGGGGCAGGCAACGGTCAAGCGGTCGAAGTCGGAGTCCCCGTAGAGCGCCCTGTCCCGGTGAAAGCTGCGGGCGGGGCATACGGCGAGCGGGGCTCCCGCAGGTTCCACCTCGAGACCGCAACCCTTGGACTCGACCGGGGATTCCGCTTTCAACGACATAGGGCTCGGCGGCCGAGGGCTGGTCTCTGGATCGCCGGTCGCCGTTCGGTTTACGGACGAAAGTCGTCAGCGCCTTGCCGACGTGCCGGGAGGTGGCTGTGGCGCACCTCCCGCGGTCATGCTTTCGTCGTTCGGGTCGGGCACCGGTGGGTTCCCGTGGAGCGCCCGCGCACCGCGGTGGTCGTCAGCCGTTCAACGCATTCCAAGCTTCGCTGATGAGACGCTCGAGCACCTCGAGGTCGATGTCGTCGAGCCTCTTTACGTACAGACATGCCTTGCCGGTGGTGTGCGGACCGAGCTCGGCGAGCAGCGGATTGACCGGCTCGTAGCCATTGTGGATGCCGTAGATCGTCATGGCCGGCTTGCGGGGTGAGAATCCGATGTCGAACCAGTCGTTCGTGCCGAGGGTGTTCGTGTACGACGATGAGCCGAATCCGACCATCGTCGGACCCCACATCACCGCGGGCTGCTGGGTCACGCGCTCCATCAGGGCGCGGAGCACGTGACCTTCCTGTCGCCGGTGAGGGTGCTCCACCGCGTCGAGGAAGGCGGTGACGTCTTGGTCGGTAGGTCGGGTCCTCGGGGCGGCCATGCCTCGATCGTAGAGGCGGGTCGCCCGCCTCCGGAACCACACGATGCACGCAACGGAGCCATGTCGCGCTCGGGTGACACCAGATTTGAGTGAATTGCGTTTAGGACCGTGCAAGTCGCCTGCCGGACCGGCGCTCAGGGGGCAGAAGTCCACTGACGCGCCCGCCGCACCCGGGTTCCTACATCCCGTGGCCGGATCCCGTTACGGCGACGACACCCGGCCGCAGGAGCCGCTTCAGCCGCGCCGTCTACGTCAGTCGCTGCGGCGGCGTGCGGAGGCGAAGCCCAGCCAGGTGTGTCGGTTGCCGGCCCAGCACCAGCCAACCTTCGGTGCACCCTTGTTTGCGGTGCCGTCGTGGCCGGTGCCGGCGCTGATCCAGATGGCAGGCGTCCGGGTATCGAGGTGCTTGCCCTTGATCTTGCGTGAGGCGATGGTCATGAAGCAATGGTTGCGTTCAAGCAGCTTGGGTTCCTGTAGCAGCCAGCTGATTCCCTCGCTGATTGTCAGGGGGGTGTGCCCGAGCTGGATGATGGCGGGTAGGGCTTCGTTCGGGCTCCAGTTGCGCATGTCGTCGCCGCGATCGATGTCATGGACGAGGTAGAGCGGCCGGTCGGGGATCGTGATGTCTGTGATCGGTACGAACTGCTCGAGGTCGGTCATGTCGGCGACGACGAAGCCCGCTTTGCCGTTGTGACGAAGCAGTGTTGCGAGCTGTCGGGCTCGGAGGAGCGTCGGATGGACCGCGAGGACTGCACCGGGCTCGTCCTGTAGATCCTCGGCGTAGGCGGCGAGGTCTGCTGGGTCGAGGCCCGCGAGTTCGGCAACGCCGACCTCGACGAGGCGGTTCAGCTGGTTGGTGATGCTCATTGGCTCAAGCCCTCCTGGGGGGGTGAACGTGGTTCATCGGTCGAGGCGGCGGTAACTGGCGAGGGCCAGGGGCAGGAATATCGCGGTCAGTACCGCGGGCCAGATCAACGCGATCAAGATGGAGTGTTCGGCTGCCCAGCCGTGGGTGTTCCAGTCGGGATTGCCGAAGAGATCTCGGATGGCGATGGCGGTGGCGGACAGGGGGTTCCATGTGGCGATGGTCCCGAGCCAGCCGGGCATCGTGTCGGGGGAGACAAACGCGCTAGAGAGGAATCCGACTGGCCAGACCAGGATCTGTACCGCGACCGCTGACTCGGGAGTCTTTAGTAGCAGTCCGAGGAAGATCCCAACCCACGTGAATGCGAATCGCAGCCACAGCAGCAGGCTGATCGCGCCGAGGGCGAGTCCGAGGCCTCGGTGGGCCGTCCATCCGACAAGCATGCCCGTGATGAGCATGACGGCCAGAGCGACGACCGCGTTGAGCAGGTCGGCGGTGCTGCGGCCGGCGAGTACGGCGGTGGCGGCAACGGGCATGGCACGGATGCGTTCGGTGACACCTTTGGCGGTGTCGGTGGTGACTGAGACGACCATGGTCTCGAGGCCGAACAGCATCGTCATCGTGAGCATGCCTGGGATGAGGAACTCCATGTAGCCGCCGTCGGGAACGGCCATGGCTCCGCCGAAGAGGTAGCCGAACATCAGCACCATCAGGACCGGGAACAACAGCGAGACCACGAGCGAGCCGGGGCGTCGTTTCCAGCGCCGCAGCACCCGGCCGGTGAGGGTCGCGGCGTCGCGCAGCCACCCGGTCGTGGTGGCGGATTGCGGTGCGGTGAAGGCACTCATCGGCTGTGCTCCCTCGTTGGCCCGGCCCTGCCGGTACTGGGGTGGTGCCCGGTGAGGTGGAGGAAGACCTCATCGAGCGATGGCTTGCGCGTGATGGTCTCGACCCGGTCGGGTCCGACCTTGGCCTTCAGCTCATCCGGCGTGCCATGGGCGACCACTTGTCCGGCGTCGACAACCGCGATCTGGTCGCAGAGCTGGTCGGCCTCCTCCAGGTACTGGGTTGGACTTCCTTAGATCGAGGGCCCGGATAACGACCTCAGCTTCTGGATGGGATCGGGTCAAGCCCTCTTCGTACACCATACGGAGAATAGTAGCACCTACTTCGTAGGGCGTACCGAGAAGCCGCTCTATGCTGTCGTGCATGGCAAAGCGAAGCGGTCGCGGTGACCCGTCCGGCACGCTCTCTCGGCTGTGGGGGACCCGAGAGGTCCCCAGCCGTGGCCCCAAGCACGCGCTTACCAGCGCCCAGGTCGTCGCCGCAGCCATCGAGGTCGCCGATGCCGACCAGGACCTCGCCCATCTGTCTATGCGCCGCGTCGCCGAGTCTCTCGGCGTCGGCACCATGTCCCTATACACCTACGTCGCCGCCCGCGACGAACTAATCGAGCTGATGCTCGATAACGTCTATGGCGAAGCCGTCAGCGACCTCCAAGATCGCACCACCACCGACTGGCAACACGGTCTGCGCGCGGTCGCGGACGTGAACTGGACTCTCTACCTACGCCACCCTTGGGTCCTACAGATCTTCACTGGACGCCCGGCCCTGGGCCCGAACGCGATCGCCAAGTACGACCACGAACTCACCGGAATCGATGGCATCGGGCTGACAGACTTGGAGATGGACGCGGTCCTCACCTTGCTGCTCACTCACGTCGAAGGCGTCGCTCGGCGCCGAGTCGAGGCCGACCAGGCCATCGACCGCACAGGCATCACTGACCAGCAGTGGTGGCAACAGGTCGGTCCCACCTTCGCTCAAGTCTTCGACGCCACACGGTTCCCTCTAGCGGACCGTGTCGGCCAAGCCGCCGGCCAAGCGCACCAAGCAGCCCATGATCCCGAGCACGCCTACAGATTCGGTCTAGATCGGCTCATTGATGGCGTAACAGCCTTGATCGCGCGCCGACGTGCAGAGCCGTAGCGGGAACGACGACCGGTCACACCCGCACAACGACGATGGCGGCCAGGCGAGCTGGGATCCGTGTCAGATACGGATCGTCCCGCGACGCAGTTGAGCCCAGGACGTCGTATTCCGCGTGGCCAGGTCAACCCTTAGTTCATTTTGGCGCGACTCGCTGGCTTCGGTCTTGGCTGGGATCGTCGCGCTGACACGACAACGGCCAACGGCCACAGGGCCTGTGATCCGGCAGCCACCCGTTCGGCTAGACCGATCCGCTGGCCGCTCATGACCTGCTCGACGAAGAACCAGGCCAGGAACACCAGGAGCGTGCAGGCCGCGGCGGCGGATGCTTGCGGCCGAAGAAGGACGGGGACCGTTCGTTCGAGCGCAAGTGGGTACTCCCAGGCGAACGCGGGCCACACCGCGAGCGAGACGAAGGCAGCTGTCGCTGCGGCGGTGTGCGCCGCGGAGGAACGGTCACCAGCCGGCAGCGGAAACGCCGCCACCAGAAGGGTGGCCAACCCGCCCAGCCCCAGGGCAAGTCTCCCCGCTGTCCTCGCGCAGCCAAGCGCGCTGGCTGTAGCGAGGTGCGAGAGGCCGACACCGACCAAGGCACCCGTCATCAGCCATCGGTGGGGAGTGTCGTGTGCCGCGAGGTCGCTTATCGTGCGTATAACGGCGTCAAAGTGAATCGGCTGCATGCCAGCGGCGAGGGTCCAGCCGCCGATGAGCAATAGTGGCGCGGCAATGGAGGACACCAGCCCCCACCACGGCACGCGACGCACGAAAGCACCGTACGCCGTGGCCGCCCGGGAACCCCGGTGAAATCGTTGGCCTTCGCCGCCGAGGATCAAGCGTGGACCGGCTTCCGGCTTAGGAAGACTTGCGTCGACGCCATACGCGACGTGTCAAAACGTCAGTCAGCGTTCGGCCTTGAGAGGATGGGTGGTGTTCCGCCACTGGGCTCCGGGAGGTCTGGCCCGAGCTGCCTGCGCAACCGAGTGGATTTATGAAGTGGCACCACGACTGCTTCCACCAGAGGGCTGAGTATGAGCGAATGGAATACCGACCAGATCCCCGACCAGACGGGCCGACGGGCCGTGGTCACCGGGGCGAGCTCCGGTCTCGGGGAAGTCACCGCACACGAGCTCGCTCGCAAGGGCGCCCAGGTGGTGCTTGCCGTCCGCGACACGATCAAGGGAGAGAGGTCGGCGCAGCGGATCCGTAGCAAGGTCCCCCAAGCCCAGGTCGAGGTCAGAGACCTGGACCTGTCCTCCCTGGAATCGGTACGCGCCTTCGCAACCGGACTTGTCGCCGAGTCAAAGACCCTGGACCTGCTGGTGAACAACGCCGGCATCATGATGACCCCCGAGAGCCGGACCGCTGACGGCTAGGAGCTGCAGCTCGGCACGAACCATCTCGGCCACTTCGCGCTCACCGGGCTCCTGCTCGAGGCGCTGGGTCAGGGCAACGCGCCGCGGGTGATGACCGTCAGCTCAATCGAGCACAAGGCAGGGCAGATCCACTTCGACGACCTGCAGCTGGAACGCGAGTACTCGCCGCGGACGGCATACCGGTAGTCGAAGCTTGCGAACGCTGTCTTCGGGATCGAGCTCGACCGACGGCTGCGCGCAGCCGGCTCACCCATCCTCAGCGTCCTGGCCCACCCGGGGTACTCGGCCACGAACCTTCAGTCCACCGGCCCGACCGGCCTGTCAGCTTTCGTGATGAAGCTCGGCAACGCTCTCTCATCGCCCAGAAGGCAGACCGCGGGGCCCTCCCGCAGCTCTTCGCAGCGACCGCGCCCACTGTCCGGGGCGGCCAGCTTTACGGACCTTCCGGCTTCCAAGAACTGCGCGGCACCCCCATCGAGGTGCACGCCATCGCCGCTGCCCACGATCCTGCAACAGCTCGCCAACTCTGGTCACTGTCCGAGCAGCTCACTGGCGTGACCTTCCCACTGCCCACGCCCGCAGACTGAACCGCCCGGTGGCGGATCCCGCTACGACACGACTGTCAGCTCGCCGGCGGTCAGCTAGAACCTCATCGAAAGCATCCGTAGCCGGGGCTATCGGGACTCGCTCTGATGCCGCGATTCGAGTGATCATGATCGAGAATCAGCGTCTGCTTTGCGGCCAGCTAGTCGAGCAAAACGACTTCGGACTCCTCATTGTGCGAGATGTCCGGGTGGCCGTTGACTCTCAAATCGGCCCGTGTCCGGGTCGCGTCGTCGGTGAAGAACTGGCGCTCTGTGGTCATTGAGCCCAGCCAGAGGTCGCGATGAGTATCCCCATCCCGCTCCAAACCACGCCTCAGTCGGACGTCGTGGGGCGCCTCGACCCAGATGCGGTAAGCGAGACGATCCGTGATCGCTGCGCGCGTGCAGGTGAGTCCCTCAAGAACAACAACGGGAGACCATTTGACAGTCTTCCAGCCGTTGAGGGAGGTTCCGAACTCGTCGTTCTCCCAGTCGCGAACCTGAAAGTGCGCGTCGTTGCCCGATAGCAACGGGTTGAGGACCTAGGCCTCAAAACGTGGCCACCAACCGACGAGGTCCACCCATGAGACGAAGTCATCCATCTGGACAAGTGGCGCGCCAATGCGGGCCGAAATCCGTGTAGCCAGAGTGCTCTTGCCGGAGCCCTGCGGACCATCGACGCCGATAATTCGTATCCCATCATCCGCAGTGCACTTCATGACCTCGGCCAGTACGTCGTCGAGTCGCAGTACCGCCATGCCCCAGACGATAGCTTCGATGCTTCCGCTCGTAGCCGCGTTGGGCGCCCTCCTGCATTTCGCGCGGTCGTCACGAAGGACCTCTGGCGGCCAGGTGTTCGTAACGGGATCATACGGGAGGACCAACCTCGCTCGGCGGCGATCGCGCTGACCTGGCCGGTGCTTTAGAGCCACGTAAGCAATGGGTGCAGTCGCGGGTCCTCACGCGATCTGGAAGGCTGCTGCGCATGGCGACGATAGAGGTCCGCGGCCTGCGGAAGACCTACGGGGCCACCGTGGCCGTCGACACGATCGACCTCGACGTCGCCGAGGGCGAGATCCTCGGCATCCTCGGCCCGAACGGATCGGGCAAGACGACCACGGTCGAGTGCATGGCGGGGCTGCGCAGGCCCGACTCCGGGACGGTGCGCGTCGCCGGGTTCGATCCCGCCGCCGACCGGGGCGAGATCACCCGGCTCGTGGGCGTCCAGCTCCAGCAGGCCGGGCTGCAGGCCAAGCTGACCCCGCGCGAGGCGATCGAGCTGTACGCGTCGTTCTTCGACGACCCGGTCGACGGCGTCGCGCTCGCCGAGCGGCTCGGGCTCG
>JANOHS010000552.1:0-1871 GCA_031406655.1 Micrococcales bacterium | reverse complement strand
GTCGAGACCCCCGAGGAGTATGAGGCGGCCTGGTCGGGCGCCCTCGCGGCCGCCGAGAAGGCCGTGGCGGCCGAGCACGACGAGGTCACCGGCCTTGGTGGTCTCTACGTTCTGGGCACCGAGCGGCACGAGTCGCGCCGGATCGACAATCAGCTGCGCGGGCGCTCCGGCCGTCAGGGTGACCCGGGCGAGAGCCGTTTCTACCTCTCGCTGCAGGACGACCTGATGCGGTTGTTCAACGCCGCGATGGTCGACCGGTTCATGACCACGGCCAAGATCGAGGACGACGTCCCGATCGAGTCCAAGATGGTCTCGCGCTCGATCCGCAGCGCGCAGACCCAGGTCGAGGCGCGCAACTTCGAGATCCGCAAGAACGTCCTGAAGTACGACGACGTGCTCAACCGCCAGCGCGAGGTCATCTACGCCGAGCGCCGCCGGGTGCTCCAGGGCGAGGACCTGCACGAGCAGATCCGGCACTTCATCAACGACGTGCTCGAGAGCTATGTCGCCTCGGCCACGGCTGAGGGCTATGTCGACGACTGGGACCTCGACAAGCTCTGGACCGCGCTCAAGACCCTCTACCCGGTCTCGATCAGCATCGCCGAGATCGCGGAGGCGGCTGGTGGTGGCGGCAACATCAACGCCGAGCTGCTGCGCGTGGAGCTGACCTCTGACATCCACCACGCCTATGACGCCCGTGAGCTGGCCCTCGGTGAGGAGGTCGCCCGCGAGGTGGAGCGGCGCGTCGTGCTCTCGGTCCTGGACCGCAAGTGGCGTGAGCACCTCTATGAGATGGACTACCTGCAGGAGGGCATCGGTCTGCGGGCCATGGCCCAGCGCGACCCGTTGGTGGAGTACCAGCGTGAGGGGTTCATGCTCTTCGAGGCGATGAACGAGGCGATCAAGGAGGAGTCGATCGGCTACCTGTTCAACGTCGAGGTCGAGGTCAACCCCAGCGACGTCCAGGACAGCGTCGAGGCCGCGCCGGCCGATGGTTTCGAGGCGGCCAAGGCCATCCGGGCCAAGGGTCTGGAGACTCCCAAGGCTCCCGCCCAGCTGCACTACTCGGCGCCCAGCGACGACGGCTCGGTGCAGGAACGTGACGAGGTCGGCGCGGAGTCACCGGTGTCGCGCAAGGCTTCCGACCCTCGGGGTGGCAGCAAGAAGTCCAAGAACAAGGCCCGACGCCGCTGATTCGCCCGTGAAGTCGCAGTATCTGCTGCCCCAAGCGTCTGCGAGCAACGACTTCTGCGACTTCACGGGTCGAGAAGGCCGAGGAGTCGGCGCAGCCGCCAGACCGTTGCCTGGTTTCGCGGATAGACCATCACCGACGCGTAGGTCAGCTGGACGAAGGCCCACCCGTCGTCCTGGAGGTTCTCGCGACGGGCCACGTCGTTCTGCCACTGCTGGCGGTCGGTGCGGTGATGGTCGCCGTCGAACTCCGCGACGACTTTCTGCTCGCGCCAGACGAAGTCCGAGTCAGAGAGCCACTGGCCGGAGTGCTGGTCGTTGATGACGACGTTGAGCTCGGGTTCGGGAAGTCCGCCTCGCAGAAAGAGCAGCCTTGCCCGGGTCTCCATCGGCGAGTTGTTGCGCGGCCTCAGCTGCGGCAGCGCCTCTGCCAGGAGCTTGCTGCCCCGGCCACCTCGTCGCCGGCTGACCGCCTGCGCAAGCCGGGGGTAGGGGATGCCGCGCCGGTAGTGGACGACGGCATCTCCCAGGACGATGAGCTCGTCCAGATCGAGTGCGCCAGTTGCCCCCAGATCGCACCAGGTGTCCTCCGGGCTCACCAGGCGTAGACCGTTGCGCTGCAAGGTGCGTCGTGACTCCAGGCCGCGATGTCCTGAGCAACCGGCCCGGCGAATCTTGGC
>JANOHS010000530.1:0-6629 GCA_031406655.1 Micrococcales bacterium | reverse complement strand
GTATGCCGAGGAGCTGGCCGGCCTGATCGGCTGTGAGCCCACCGACTGCCTCATGGTGTCGGGCAAGAGCGGGTCTGGCGTCGAGCCGCTGCTGAACCAGATCGTCCGCGACGTGCCTGCGCCCGTCGGAGACCCCAACGCCCCGGCCCGGGCAATGATCTTCGACTCTGTCTATGACACCTACCGCGGCGTCGTGACCTACGTGCGCGTCGTCGACGGCAACCTCAACCCGCGCGAGAAGATCGTCATGATGTCGACGAGGGCCACGCACGAGCTCCTCGAGATCGGCGTCATCTCGCCCGAGCCGGTGGTCTCCAACGGCCTGGGCGTCGGCGAGGTGGGCTACCTCATCACCGGGGTCAAGGACGTGCGTCAGTCGCGGGTCGGGGACACCGTCACCAACGCGTCCAAGCCGGCGAGCAAGGACCTAGGCGGCTACCGCGACCCCAAACCGATGGTGTTCTCCGGCCTCTATCCCATTGACGGCTCGGCCTATCCCGACCTGCGCGACGCCCTGGACCGGCTCAAGCTCAACGACGCCGCGCTCGTCTATGAGCCCGAGACATCGGCAGCGCTCGGGTTCGGCTTCAGGGTCGGGTTCCTGGGCATGCTTCACCTGGAGATCGTGCGCGAACGGCTGGAGCGCGAGTTCGACCTCGACCTGATCTCGACGCTGCCCAACGTGGTCTACGCGGTCAGGCTCGATGACGGCAAGCTGATCACGGTGACCAACCCGAGCGAGTTCCCCGACGGCAAGATCGCGGAGATCAGCGAACCAGTCGTGCGAGCCTCGATCCTGGCGCCGAGCGAGTTCATCGGGGCGGTGATGGAGCTGTGCCAGACCCGGCGAGGCACGTTGCTCGGGATGGACTACCTCTCCGAGGAACGGGTGGAGATGCGCTACACCCTTCCGCTGGCCGAGATCGTGTTCGACTTCTTCGACCAGCTGAAGTCCAAGACCCGCGGATACGCCTCTCTGGACTACGAACCCGACGGCGAGCAGACCGCCGACCTGGTCAAGGTCGACATCCTGCTGCAGGGCGAGCCCGTCGACGCCTTCAGCTCGATCGTGCACAAGGACAAGGCGTACTCCTACGGCGTCATGATGGCGTCCAAACTACGTGTCCTGATCCCGCGCCAGCAGTTCGAGGTGCCGATCCAGGCGGCCATCGGCGCCCGGATCATCGCCCGCGAGACCATTCGCGCGATGCGCAAGGACGTCCTGGCCAAGTGCTACGGCGGTGACATCTCCCGGAAGCGAAAGCTGCTCGAGAAGCAGAAGGAGGGCAAGAAGCGGATGAAGATGGTCGGCCGGGTCGAGGTGCCCCAGGAGGCCTTCATCGCAGCCCTGTCCAACGACGCCGCGTCCGGTGGGGACCGGACCAAGAAGTAGCCGACCATGCCGGGCCACGTTGCGCCGTTCCAGCGCAGGACAGTCTCGTTCGTCCGGCGTGAGAGCCGGCTCGGGCCGCGGCTGCAGCAGACGTGGGACGAGCACCACGAGGACATGGTCATCGACGTGCCGCGCAAGCAGGCACTGATGTCGGTGGCGCCTGGTTTCGAGCTGGATGCGACCCGGGACTTCGGCAGGGTGGCACCGCTGGTCGTGGAGATCGGCTCGGGCACCGGAGATGCTGTCATCCACGGCGCCCTGTCCAGACCGGGCACGAACTTCCTCGCGGTGGAGGTCTACGGCACCGGTCTGGCGGCGACCCTGAACAAGATCGTCCGTCACGAGCTGACCAACGTCCGGCTGGTGCACGCGGATGCCGTACAGGTGCTCGAGCACATGTTGCGGCCCCAGAGCGTTGCCGAGCTCTGGGTGTTCTTCGCCGACCCGTGGCACAAGGCGCGCCACCACAAGCGGCGGCTGGTCAACCCGGCTTTCGCCCGGCTCGCTGAGTCCCGGCTGGCCCACGGGGGAACCCTTCGGCTGGCCACCGACTGGGCTGACTATGCGGTCCAGATGCGCGACGTCTTCGCGGCGTGCGGTTCGCTGAGCAACCCGTACGGCGGGGCGACCGGGCCGGGCACCGGTTTCGCCCCACGGTTCGAGGGCCGGGCCATGACCCGGTTCGAGGAGAAGGCGCTCGAGTCGGGCCGTGCGATCTACGACCTCGAGCTCCTCAGATCCCGACAAACCTAGGGACGGTGTAGTCCAGATCCCGACAAACCTAGGGACCCTGCTGGACACAGTCCCTAGGTTTGGCAAGGAATCTCCGCACGGTCCCTAGGTTTGCCCAGAGATCAGCGGGGTGCTAGCCAGGGATGTGGCAGACGGCCTCGATGTTGTTGCCGTCCGGGTCGCGGACGAACGCGCCGTAGTAGCTCTCGTGGTACTCCGGCCAGACGCGTGGTGCGTGAAGGACCTCGGCGCCACCGGCCACGGCCGCATCGAAGAACGCTCGCACCGCCATCCGCGAGGGTGCGCTGAACGCAATGTGCGACTCCCGGAAGCCCTTGCCGGTCTGGTGGGTGCCAAGCCAGAAGTCGGGGAAGTCGGTGCCGTAGCCAACGACCTCGCCCAGGTCCATGACGCGGCGTCCACCGAGAGGGGCCAGCACGGCGTCGTAGAAGGCGGAGCTCGCAGCAAGGTCCGAGCACTGGATCGACAGGTGATCAAGCATGACCCGATTATGGCCCCTGCCCCTGCGGCACGGCGAGTCGCTGACCGCGCGAGTCTCGTTGGGAACAAAGGCTCCCGACAAAGGTGTAGGCCCCGGGGAGTATGAGTCTCCGGGGCCTACGGTTGACCATCGACGGTGTTGGCCGACGATCTCACGGTGGTCCGCTGGCTCTCTCCGCACGCAACACCCGGCGGTTCCAGCAGGCAAGCCCACTGGTCAAGAACCTCGATCTCCATCCGATCCCGCTCCCGTTTCCGGGGGCGTAGTCAGAGTTCTACGCCCTTATGCAGGCAGCCCGCAAGCGTTCCGAGAAACTACTTTCGCGCCACCGGCGTGTCGGCCTCGACACGCCGGTTGAGCTCGGTTATTCGCTCCGGCCGGTCCCTGCGAAGATGGACGGATGCCGAGTGCCTTGCCCGAGGGCGAACCCGCGCCTCCCGAGGGGGACCTTCCCGCCTATGCGCTGGGAAGGCTGGGGACAGGGCCGTTCGGTGTCTACGTCCACGTGCCGTTCTGCACCGTGCGTTGCGGCTACTGCGACTTCAACACGTACACGCTGACCGAGCTCGGTGTCGACGGCGCCAGTGTCGGGACCTACGCCGACGCCGCCCTGAGCGAGCTCCGGCTGGCCACCCGGGTGCTGGGCCCAGCCCCGCCGGCTGTCCGGACCGTCTTCTTCGGTGGTGGCACTCCCACGATGCTGGCGGCGAGCGACCTGGTGAAGATGCTGGACGGCATACGGACCTTGTTTGGCCTGGCCGACCACGCCGAGGTGACGACCGAGGCCAACCCGGACTCGGTCACCGCGGCTTCGTTGCGGTCATTGGCTGCCGGCGGGTTCAACCGGGTCAGCCTCGGCATGCAGTCGGCCGTGCCGCATGTGCTGGCGACGCTGGAGCGCACACACGACCCGGTCAACGTGGCCAGGGCGGTCGAGGCCGCAAAGGCCGCCGGCCTCAAGGTCAGTGTCGACCTGATCTATGGCACGCCGGGGGAGTCCCTGACGGACTGGCGCACCAGCCTGGAGGCTGCCATCGAGCTCGAGCCGGACCACATCTCGGCCTACGCCCTGGTCGTTGAGGAAGGGACCAGGATGGGTGCCCAGGTCGGGCGTGGGCAGCTGCCGGCACCCGACGACGATGACGAGGCAGCCAAGTACGAGCTCGCCGACCAGACGCTGACGGCGGCCGGTTTCGGGTGGTACGAGGTGAGCAACTGGGCGCGCACCGAGGCTGACCGGTGCCGGCACAACGAGGGCTATTGGACGGACGGTGACTGGTGGGGCGTGGGACCAGGTGCGCACAGCCACGTTGGGGGCGTCCGTTGGTGGAACGTCAAGCACCCCAACGCTTTTGCGGCCCGCCTCAATGACGGGATCTCGCCAGCGGCCGCCCGCGAGCTGCTCACGGACGAGCAGCGTTACGACGAGAGGGTTCTGCTTGGAGTGCGGCTGGTGGATGGGCTGCCGATCGAGGACCTTCGCCCCGAGGGCAGGTCAACGATCGCTGCCCTTGTCGCGGACGGACTGGTGGACGGGCAGAGCGCACTGCGGCCGCGCCGGGTCGTTCTGACCCTGCGCGGCCGCCTGCTGGCCGACACCGTTGTGCGGCGTCTCCTGGGTGTCTAGCTGACGAAGCGAATCGTGAACGGATAACGATAGTCGCGACCGTCACTGGCTGCCATCGCGCCGAGGACGTGGCACACCAGCATGGCCAGTCCGATGGCGCCTGCGGTGAGGAAGCCGATGCCCACGAGCATCAGGGGGAACGAGATCAGCAGCCCGATCCACATGGTCAGCTGGAAGTTGAGGGCTTCCACCGAGTGGTGGCGGATGAAGGCGCCGCGGTCCTTGAAGATGATGAACAGGATCAGCGGGCCAAGGAACGACAGAGCGGCGATCGCGGCGACGAACGGTGACAGGTGGGTCAGGATGGCCCACGTGCGCTGGTCCGCGGGGGACATCGGCACCGGCTGATAGGGCTGCGTGCCGGAGTACTCAGGTGCCGGCGGGCCGTACGAGGGTTCCTGGGGCCGTTGGTCCTGGGGTTGTTCAGTCATGGTCTTCCTATGTCACTTTCCTTGGTCGAGCGGAGTCATTAGGTCTAGCTGATGAACTTGGGGGTCAGCGGGTAGGTGTACTCGCGCCCGTCGTTGGCTGCGATCGCGGCCAAGATGCCGAACACCACCGAGCAGATGGCGGCGGCGGGCAGCGTGATCAGGCCGATGAGCACGAAGATCAGCGGGATCGAGACGATGTAGACGATCGCCAGGATGATCTGGAAGTTCAACGCCTGTGCCGCGTGGCGACGGATGAAGGGGTCGCGGTCCTTGAAGACCAGGTAGATCACCAGCGGCACGAGGATGGACAGGAACACCCCGCCCAGGTGAGCGAACAACGACCACATGCGGGCGTCACTGGGGGAGACATACGCCTGCCCCTGCTGTCCGTAGGCCGGTGCCTGACCGTATGCCGGAGCCGGGGGCGGCGGCGACGGAGGCGGGGCGTCCGGCCGCTGCTCCTGTGGTGCCTGTCGGTCCTGCGGGTTCTCAGTCATGACCTTCCCTCTTTGTCTCTGTCCATCTGTCGGAGTGGAGCTTCCTCCATGTTGGCACCACTGGCGCCGTCGGTGGCCGTTCTGGGCTCAAGTTCAGGGTCGGTCTCAGGGTCGGGTCAGGGTCGACCCCGACCCTGAGGCTGATGGGTGGCACCTGTCGTCACGCCGTGACGAAGTCGATCAGCTCTTCGACACTGGCCAGCAGGGTGGGCTCCAGGTCGGCATAGGTGCGCACCGTCGCCAGGATGCGCCTCCATGCATGGGCGATGTCCGCCTGGGTCTCATGCGGCCAGCCGAGCTCGGCAACGATGCCGTGTTTCCAGGACTGCCCGCGTGGGATGACCGGCCAGGTCTCGAAGCCCAGTCGTTCGGGTCGCACGGACTGCCACACATCGACATACGGGTGGCCCAGGATCGTGACATATGGCGCGTAGCGGCGCAGGGCGCGCGCCTCCTGAACCAGCCTGCTCTCCTTGGTACCGGGGACCAGGTGGTCCACCAGGACACCCATGCGCCGATCGCGTGACGGCCGGAAGTCACCGATCACTGCAGCCAGGTCGTCGACGCCGTCGAGCATCTCCACGACGACGCCCTCGATCCTCAGGTCGTCGCCCCAGACCTTCTCGACGAGCTCGGCGTCATGCTTGCCCTCGACGAAGATGCGTGACCCCGCCGCCACCCGGGCACGCACGCCCTCAACCGCCCTGGAGCCACTGGCGGTCCGCGACCCGGCGGCCCTGGCCTCCTGGGCGTCGGCGCGAGCAGCTGCGGTCGGCCGGGTCAGGATCACCGGCGCGCCATCGAGCAGGAAACCGGGTCCCAGCGGGAAGCCCTTGCTGCGTCCGTGACGGTCCTCGAGGTGGACGACCAGCATCCCGCCGGCCTTCTCCACCCTCAGGACGGCACCACACCAGCCGGTCTCGACGTCCTCCACGACGAGCCCCGTCTCTGCCTCGACCTCACGGGCCCGTCCGGCCGTGGGGACGCGCCAGTTACCGGAAAGGACGTCTGCGCCGTAACGATCGTTCACCGTGGCATCGTAGACTTGGCACTCGACAAGAGCGAGTGCCAACGCGCCCTCGGGCGTTGCCGAGATGATCTGGCCATGACGTGGGCCCATGACAAGGAGGTGGTGTCGATGATCGGTGAACGAAGGATGGCGGTGTTGCGCGCCATCGTCCAGGACTACGTGCAGACCTCCGAGCCGGTCGGCTCCAAGGCGCTGCTCGAGCGCCATCATCTCGGGGTCTCGGCAGCCACGGTGCGCAACGACATGGCGCTGCTGGAGGACGAGGGGCTCATCTCGGCTCCGCACACGAGCGCAGGGCGGGTTCCGACCGATGCCGGCTACCGGCTCTTCGTCGACCGGCTCAGCGAGCTGAAGCCGATGAGCGGTCCGGAACGGACGGCCATCTCGGCGTTCCTCCAGGGTGCCGTGGACCTCGAC
>JANOHS010000516.1:0-4074 GCA_031406655.1 Micrococcales bacterium | reverse complement strand
CCCCTACAAGGTCGACGGCGGGCTGGACCGGATCAGGGCGAGCTTCCAGGACGCCGGGATCGACGCGCTGATCGCGATCGGCGGCGAGGACACGCTCGGTGTGGCCAAGCGGCTCACCGACGCCGGGCTCGGTGTCGTCGGGGTGCCAAAGACCATTGACAACGACCTGTTCGCGACGGACTACACCTTCGGGTTCGACACCGCCGTGATGATCGCGACCGAGTCGATCGACCGGGTGCGCACGACCGCAGAGTCGCACCACCGCGCGCTCGTCGTCGAGGTCATGGGTCGGCACGCCGGCTGGATCGCACTGCATGCCGGCATGGCCGGCGGAGCCAACGTGATCCTCGTGCCCGAGATCGAGTTCGACATCGTGAAGGTCGCCGCCTGGGTGCGCACCTGCTTCGACCGGGGCGTGGCCCCGATCGTGGTGACCGCCGAGGGCGCGCTGCCGATCGGCCGCGGCGAGTCCCATAAGAAGGAATCCTTGGATGCCTTCGGGCACACTCGCCTGGGCGGGATCGCCGACTGGCTGGCGGACGAGATCGAGGAGCGCACCGGCATCGAGACCCGCTCGGTGATCCTGGGACACCTGCAACGTGGTGGCGTGCCCACGGCGTTCGACCGCGTGCTGTCGACCCGTTTCGGTCTGCATGCGGCCGATGCCGTCCACGAGAAGGACTTCGGAAAGATGGTCGCGCTGCAAGGCCTGGACATCGTCCGGGTCCCGTTGGCCGAGGCGGTGGGGACGCTCAAGACCGTGCCACCGGAGCGGATGGCCGAGGCCGAGGTCTTCTTCGGCTGAATCCGCAACTACCCTTGGGGCGTGAGCACCCCCGAGCGATTCGACGTAAGCCCTGAGGTTCTCGCCGGCCTTGACGCCTGGCGGGACCTGCCGGCTGCCCAGCAGCCCGGATGGCCCGATGCGGAGGCGCTCGCGACGGCGACCCGTACGCTGGCGAGCTATCCGCCGCTGGTCTTCGCTGGGGAGTGCGACGTGCTCAAGGGCCGGTTGGCGGAGGCTGCGCTAGGCCGGGCGTTCGTCCTTCAGGGCGGCGACTGCGCGGAGACCTTTGCCTCCGCCACCGCTGACAACATCCGTGACCGCATCAAGACCGTCCTGCAGATGGCGGCAGTTCTGACGTACGGCGCAAGCATGCCGGTGGTCAAGGTCGGCCGGATCGCGGGTCAGTACGCCAAACCGCGAAGCAAGAACACGGAGACTCGCGGGGATGTCACGTTGCCCGCCTACCGCGGCGACATGGTCAACGACTTCGCCTTCACCCCCGAGTCACGCATCCCCGACCCGAACCGCCTCGTGCGGGCCTACAACGCCAGCTCGGCGACGCTCAACCTGGTCCGGGCGTTCACGACCGGTGGTTTCGCCGACCTTCGCCACGTCCACGACTGGAACCGAGGTTTCGTCGCGAACTCGGCCAACGCGCGATACGAGCGCCTCGCCATGGACATCGACAAGGCGATGAAGTTCATGGCCGCCTGTGGTGCCGACTTCGACGCCCTGCGGACGGTGGAGTTCTTTGCCAGCCATGAGGCGCTGCTGCTGGACTACGAGCGGCCGATGACCCGGATCGACTCACGGACGGGACAGCCCTATGACGTCGCGGGCCACTTCGTCTGGGTGGGGGAGCGCACCCGCGACCTGGATGGAGCGCACATCGACTTCGTCTCGCGAATCCGCAACCCGATCGGCGTCAAGGTCAGCCCCAAGGCCGATCCGGACTATCTCCTGCGCCTCATCGACAAGCTCGATCCCGAGCGTGAGCCGGGACGGTTGACGCTCATCACGCGGATGGGTGCCGGCACAGTTCGAGAGGCGCTGCCCTCGATCGTGGAGAAGGTCACGGCGTCCGGTGCGTTGGTGACGTGGATCTGTGATCCCATGCACGGCAACACCTTTGAGGCTCCTTCGGGCTACAAGACGCGTCGATTCGACGACGTCGTCGACGAGGTCCGCGGGTTCTTCGAGGTGCACCGTTCCCTGGGCACCCACCCCGGGGGCATCCACATCGAGCTCACCGGTAACGATGTCACCGAGTGCCTGGGCGGGGCCGGCGAGATCGTCGACTCCGATCTGGAGAGGAACTACGAGACCCTGTGCGACCCGCGCCTGAACCACCAGCAGAGTCTCGAGCTGGCGTTCCTGGTGGCCGAGATGCTCGGAGCATGACCGACCGCATCGTCGACCTGCGGTCGGACACGATCACCCAGCCCGTGGTCGCCATGCGGATGGCGATGGCCTCGGCCGAGGTCGGCGACGACGTCTACGGTGAGGACCCCACGGTCCGTCTGCTCGAGGACCGGGTTGCCGACCTGCTCGGTCATGAGTCGGGTCTGTTCACCCCTTCCGGCTCGATGGCCAACCAGCTCGGGATCCGCCTGCACGTTGGTCCTGGACAGGAGCTCATTGCCGACGAGCTCGCACACGTCCTGAGGGGCGAGATGGGTGCGGCTGCGGCGTTCTCCGGCATCTCTTCGCGGTCCTGGGCGGCTCCCCGTGGCCTGCTCGACCCAGCGGCGCCGCTTCGCCTGATGCAGCCGGACGCCGGGCCGTACCAGGTGTCGACCACGGCTGTCGTCGTGGAGAACACCCACAACTTCGGCGGCGGGACGGTCCAGCCGCTGGAGGCGATCGTCGCGCTCCGCGCGGCCACGCTGCCCCTGGGTGTGGCCATGCACCTCGATGGGGCCCGCCTCTGGAACGCCCACGTGGCCACGGGCATCGAGCTCTCGGCATACGGCCAGCAGTTCGACACGGTCTCGGTCTGCCTCAGCAAAGGCCTGGGGGCTCCGGTCGGTTCGGTTCTTGCCGGGTCGCGCGAGCACATCCAGGAGGCTCGCGTCTGGCGCAAGCGCTATGGCGGCGGCATGCGTCAGGCGGGGATCCTTGCGGCGGCCGGGTTGTGGGCGCTGGACCACCACATCGCACGCCTGCGCGATGACCACCGCCGCGCCAGGACCTTCTCCGATGCGGTCTCGGAAAGGTTTCCCGGTGTCATCGACCCGGCCCATGTCCAGACCAACATCGTCATCGCCGACGTTGGCCAGGCGGGTTGGGCGGCTGCCGACCTGGTCCTGGCCGCTGCTGAGCGGGGGCTTCGGATGTATGCCGTGAACGAGAGCTCCGTGCGGCTGGTCTGGCACCTCGACATCGACGACGCGGACACGGCCTATGCAGCCGATGTCGTGAGCACCCTTCTGGCGCGGGCGGCCGTGCGGAGCTAGAGCCCCCCGATGCCCGGGCCGCTCCGGGCCTCTCAGGCGGCGAGCTCGTGGTGGTTGACGGGGTGGGTGGTGTACTGGCGGCCGTGGGGGTCGGTCCAGGTGCAGTGCCCTTCGCGGGTCATCGCCAGTTTCCAGCCGGCGCTGTGTTTGACCCGGTGGTGGTGTTTGCAGAGGCTGGCCAGGTTGTATGGGGCGGTGGGTCCGCCTTGGGAGTGGGCGATGACGTGGTCGGGTTCGCAGCGTCGTGCATTGCGGGCGCAGCCGGGGAAGCGGCAGGTCCCGTCTCGTTTGTGCAGGAACTGGCGCATGGCGGGGTTGGGTAGGTAGGTGTCGGTGCTGGTCTCCATGGTGATCCCGGTGCGTTCGTCGAGCAGGACCCGGGTGATCCGGGTGTCGAACCGGTCCAGGATGGCGGCGACGATGTCGCCGCCGATGACTCCGATGCCGGGGATCTCAAAGCCCATCGCGGCGATCTGGGTCCAGGTCGGCTCGACCAGCGGGTTCGGGTTGGGGACCGGTTGGCCGAAGTCGTCGGTCGCGGCCAGCGGGTCCAGGTAGGTCCACGTCGGACCCGACACCGAACCCGACACCGAACCCGTCCCGGCACCCGCGCCGCCAACCACCCCTGAGGTGTTGGCGGCGGCTGCTGCTGCGCTGTCCCGCTGGTTGTGCTCGCGGACGATAAGGTCCCGTTCGAGGGCGTCGTCGGGTTCGTCGACGGTGGCGGTCTGGACCGGGATCATCAGCGTGACGGTGGTGGTCACGTTCACGTTGGTCAGCATCAGGTCGACCAGGGCGTCGGCGCGGCACTGCTCCAGGGTGCGGGTCGGG
>JANOHS010000431.1:0-2727 GCA_031406655.1 Micrococcales bacterium | reverse complement strand
GAATCGCGACAGACCAATGGTTCGGCTCGCAAGCCGCTCCCTTGTCCAACGCAGCGTCAATGTCGATGGTGCCGGTCTTCGCCGTCGTCGCCGTGATCAGCGCCCTGCCGCTCATCTGGTACTGCCGGAACCTGGACCGAGCCCTTTGACGACTCAGCGCAACAACCCGCTCGGCGCTTGGGGTAGGAGCCTGGCCACGTCCGGTACGTCGTGGGAGAACACCACCCACGACTGGGCGGCCATCGTGGACCACCAGCACCTCGCGCAGATCCGGGAGCAGCCGACGACGTACGCGCCGGGTGGGATGGAGCACCTCATCCTCGAGATACTCGCCTATGCCGCCGACGCGGCCGAGGCCGCAGGTAGGGCTGGCCGCGGGATCGTGACTCTGCACGCGGATGGTTCCGTGTCGGTGGCCGATGACGGGCACGGCACCGATACCCGCGTTGACGCCGCGGGGTGGGTGATCAAGAAGCCGGTCATGGCGACCAAGGACCTGCGTTTCTTCGACCACCCCGATGCTGAGACGTTGCCGGACGGCCATGCCCGCCGCGGGATGTCCGTCGTGGCCGCTCTCAGCGAGTGGCTGATCCACACCAACCGGCGCACCAACGGGTCCTGGACTCAGGCGTACGAGCACGGCATGCCAACGACCGATCTGACTCCTATCGCTGATAACGGGACGACTGGCACTACGGTGCACTTCCAACCAGACACGGCGATCCTGATGAGCCTCGGGGTGATGACGTCCGTGCTGCAACACGCCGCCAGCTGGCCACAGTTGCGCATCGAGCTCGTTGACAAGCGACCAAGCTGAGCCGACTAGATGACCAATTCCAGGGGTCACGGGTCTTGGGTGAGTGGGGATTGGCTTGCGCTCATGGCCCACCGCCACCAACGTCGCCGTGCATCGTCGCACTCAAGCACATCGCCATGCCGTTCGAGCAGTTCCCAAGCTGGCAGTGCGGGTTCGATTGCCGTCGCCCGCTCCACGCGCGAGTTCTGTTGCCACAGAATAGGACTCGAGGAATCAAGGCTCCTTCAGGCCGACGCTTCGGGTCAAGAGAATGACAACTCGGGCCACACCAGGGCACAGACTCTGACTTCAGCACCTGACCTGGGCCGGACTCATCGCGTCATGGCAGGAGCGATTATTCGGGACACCATGCCTTCGAGGACGTTGGAACCGACGGTGGCGGGGGCATCGGAGTCGTTGAACTTGGTGGAGAAGACGACAACGAGCTTGAGGCGGGGGACGACTTCGATGAGCTGGCCTCCGAACCCGACAGCCGCAAAGGCGGGATCCTTGCCGGCGGTGGTGACCCACCACTGGTAGCCGTAGCTGCTGCCGCCGAATCCGCCCGCCCAGACCCGGGCGGTCGTGGCGTCACGGACCCAAGCGGCAGGAAGGATCTGCTTTCCATTCCAGCGGCCGCCGTCCAGGTAGAGCTGCCCCAGCTTGACCATGTCGCGGGGCCGCATCTTCAGGCGGACGCCGCCCATGTTGATGCCCTGGTGGTCGACCGGCCAGGCAAAGCCCGCCTTCTCATAGGCTGGGTTCGTCGCGGATACCGCCAGCGGTTGGGCCGCGGGTCGGGTGACGATCCCGAGGGGGTCGAAGAGCTTGTCCCGGGCATAGTCCAAAAGGGGGCGCCCGGTCGCCTGCACCACGATCGCCGCCAGCAGGTGAGATGTCCCACTCGAGTATCCGAACTGGTCACCAGGGGGCCCGTGCACGCCTTCACGCAGGATGCCCCTCACGAAGTTCGTGGAATCGAGCCACGGCCCGGTGCTGCCGTCTGCCCGGTCCTCGTCGAGCCCGGCGGTCATCGTCAGTAGCTGGCGCAGCGTGATCGCCGCGACCGGCGCCGTCATGTCCTTCTGGTGCTGCGGGAGCAGTTGGGCCAAGGTTTGGTCGAGGCTCTTGATGGACCCTTCGGCCAGGGCCATGCCGACAAGGGTGGAGGTGACGCTCTTGGTCACAGACGCCACGTTGTGGAAGTCGCTGGCCGTCGACTTCTCATACCGCTCCAGCACCATCTTCCCACAGACGCTGACCAACACCGCCTGCACGTTATGGAACTGGTCCGTATAACTAGACTCAAACTCTTTGGTGATCTCAGCCGAGATCTTCGAGCCAAGTGACTCCAACACTTGAGGGCTGGACTGACACGGCGACTTGGCAGCGACTTTGGCTCCGGCATCGACAGCCGGACTCGAACAAGCGGTCAACCAGAACAGCCCCACCATACCTACGGCGACAACCTGCCGGCGAACTCGCCGAGAGTGGCGCAAATCCATATCTCACCCCTCCGGATCTGCGCCAGTATGGCCCGCGTCTCGTCATGCTGACTAGGGTATGACGCCGCTGGGGGCACGCCGTTTTGCGAGACCACGAGATGCTGGGTTACGACCAGCCCCGTGACTTCCATGTTTACCGCAGGGCCTCGCGTCGATGAACGATCGGCGAATGGGACTCCCTCTCGTAGCCGATGACAGTGAGCTGGCCGGCTGACACGAAGCTGTTTGTCCGTGGCGCAACCGCGACAAGGAAGCGTCAATCCGGCCCAGAAAGAGACGCAGATCGCGCTGTGGCCCGATCGACGCGACAGCCCTTCCATTGGACGTTACAAGGGGAGTTGGCGACCCAGGGCGACGACAATTTCCTCGTCGGCGAAGCCCAGGCCCCGGGCACGGGCCACGAAGTCCGCCGCCATGCCACCGAGC
>JANOHS010000426.1:0-6174 GCA_031406655.1 Micrococcales bacterium | reverse complement strand
AGGACGAAGCCCACGGCCAGTTGTACCAGCGCTCGTTTCCCGCCGTCATGAAACTTGTCAAGGACACGCTCGCGCGCTATCAGCGCCTCGAAGCCCGCGGCGGAGGCGGCGGCCGCGGCGGCTGGTGAGTGGGGCCTCGAGGCCCATGTCGTGCCCACGTGGTCGGCGGTCCAGGGCCTCGCGGCACTCGCGGTGTTCGAACCCAGCGCAGACGTCCATGACAACGTGGAAGCCATGAGCGGTGCCGCCGCGGCGACTCGAGATGGGGCGGTCACGGTGGCCGGCAAGGACGCTCAGACCGACGCCGGAGCGTGCCACGTGGGCGACGCCCTGGGCATGGTCGGGGGTGATGTCGTCGTCATCGGCACGGACCTGGGCGCCGTCGGCGCCGATGTGGCCGCCCGGCTCCTTGCCACTGGTGGAGAGCTGCTGACCATCATCAACGGGGCAGACGGCGGACCTGAGCTCGCCGCCGCAGTCGCCGCAGCGGCGCTCGAGGGTCATCCCGGCCTCGAGGTGAGCATCGTCGAGGGCGGGCAACCGACGTATCCGATGTTGCTCGGGGTGGAGTGACGTGGCGGATCTGTCCACCCCGCTCGCCCAGGTCCTCGGCAAGCCCTCAGCCAGCCCTCTGGCCAAGCATCGCAACCTTCACACGGTGGGTGACCTGCTGGACTTCGTTCCCCGCCGTTACTTCGAGCCTGGCAAGCTGACCGATCTGTCGAGCCTTGTGGAGGGTGAGGACGTGACGGTCGTGGCCCGGGTGAACCGCGCCACGACCAGGCCGATGCGTCAGCGCAAGGGCAGGATGCTCAACGCCACCATCACCGATGGCACCCGCGAGCTCGACCTGACCTTCTTCAGCGCCTACGGCCACGAGGACAGGCTTGTCCCGGGGGCGCTCGGGTTGTTCTCAGGCATCGTCGGGCGCTACCAGCGGACCTGGCAGCTGACCCACCCGGACTATGAGATCTTCGCTCCGGAGGGCGAGGACGAGGCAGTCGGGAAGCACATGAGCCACCTGAAGCCGATCTATCTGCCTGCCGGCAAGCCGATGCCGTCGTGGAAGGTCGAGAAGGCCGTCCAGATCGTGCTCGCGTCCCTGGACGACGTGCCGGACCACGTGCCGTTCGACGTCCGCAAGCGCCGGGGTCTGGTCGACCTCATGTCCATGTACCGTCTGCTGCACCAGCCCGCCACTGACAAGGACGTGTCGCGGGCCAGATATCGGCGGAAGTACGACGAGGCCTTTACGGTTCAGACCGTCCTGGCACAACGGCGGATCGCGAACGAGGACCTGCGAACAACCCCGCGCCTGCCGCGTCCGGGTGGGCTGCTTGAGGCCTTCGACGTGCGTATGCCGTTCGAGCTGACCGCGGGTCAGCAGGAGGTGGCTGCCGAGATTGCCAAGGACCTGGCCAGCGACCACCCCATGCACCGGTTGCTGCAGGGCGAGGTCGGATCGGGCAAGACCGTCGTGGCCCTGCGCGCGATGCTGTCAGTGATCGACTCCGGGGGTCAGGCGGCGTTGTTGGCGCCCACCGAAGTCCTTGCCTCACAACACTTCCGGTCGATCACCTCGATGCTGGGCGACCTTGCCGAGCGCGGCATGCTCGGCGGCAGCGAGATCGGCACCCAGGTGACGCTGCTGACCGGGAGCCAGCCCACCGGCATACGGCGCAGGTCCTTGCTCGAGGCCGCATCCGGTGACGCGGGCATCGTCATCGGCACCCACGCCCTGATCCAGGAGCACGTCCAGTTCTCCGATCTCGGGCTCGTGGTCATCGACGAGCAGCACCGCTTCGGCGTCGAGCAGCGAGATGCGTTGCGCAGCAAGGGAAAGCAGCCTCCACACGTCCTGGTGATGACCGCCACACCGATCCCGCGGACGGTCGCCATGACCGTGTTCGGCGACATGGAGACATCCACCCTGACCGAGCTCCCCAAGGGGCGTTCGCCGATCGCGACTCACGTGGTCAGCAACCCCCACTGGTTCGGGCGTACGTGGGAGCGGGTCGCCGAAGAGGTCCATGCCGGGCACCAAGCCTATGTGGTGTGTCCAAGGATCGGCGACGATCCGGACTCAGCATCAGCTGCCACTAAACGGGACTCGTCCGACGAGGATGTCGAGGTCACGTTCGACGTCGACGAGTCGGCGCCTCCGTCGACGCGGGAGCTGCGCAGCGTCCTGGAGATGGAGGCCGAGCTGCGCGACAACCCTGCGCTCGCGGGGCTGCGGATTGCGATCCTGCATGGTCGGATGCCCGCCGACGACAAGGACGAGTCCATGCGGGCTTTCGCCGCAGGCACGATCGACGTCCTCGTGGCCACGACAGTCATCGAGGTGGGTGTGGACGTGGCCAACGCCACCGTCATGGTGATCATGGACGCCGATCGCTTCGGCATCTCGCAGCTGCACCAGCTCAGGGGTCGCGTCGGCCGTGGGACTTCGCCCGGCCTGTGCCTCCTGGTGACCGAGACCGAGTCCGACGCGGTCACGCAGCGCCTGACCGACGTCGCAGCCACGAACGATGGATTCACGCTGGCCCGGCTCGACCTGGAGCAACGGAAGGAGGGTGATGTCCTCGGGGCCCGCCAAAGTGGCGGCAAGTCGCAGCTTCGGCTCCTACGCCTCCTGCGCGACGAGGACCTCATCCTGGCGGCCCGTGAGGACGCCTTCGCCATCGTCACTGCCGATCCGGGCCTTGAGCGGCACCCGGCTCTGCGTGACGTCATCGCCTCCGCCCTCGACGAGGAGCAAGCCGCCTATCTGGAGCGAGGGTGACGGGCCGATGACGCGCATCATCTCCGGACTCGCCGGCGGCCGCCGGATACACACCCCGACGGGCAGCGGAACCCGACCGACCAGCGACCGGGTTCGCGAGGCGCTGTTCTCACGTCTGGAGCACCTCGACGTGGTCCACGGTGCGAATGTCCTTGACCTGTATGCCGGTTCGGGTGCGCTCGGGCTCGAATCGGCCAGTCGAGGGGCCATGAACGTCCTGCTGGTCGAGTCCGACCGCAAGGCAGCCGCGGTGATCCGCAAGAACATCTCCGAGCTGGCTCTGGCGGGTGTCAGCGTCCGCGCCGAAACCGTCGAGCAGACACTTCTGCACGGTCCTACCGCGGGAGAGGCTCCCTTCGACCTGGTTCTGGCAGACCCCCCCTACGACGTCACGGAGGAGTCGCTCGCTGACGTGCTCAGGCTCCTGGTGACCCACGAGTGGCTCAGCGCGGACGCTCTTGTCGTGGTCGAGAGGGCGGCGCGGTCGCCCGAGCCTCGCTGGCCGGAGGGTCTTGTTGGCGCGGGCGAGCGGCGTTATGGCGAGACCAAGATGTGGTTCGCGGACTTCGCCGGGCCGCTCGGCGTCGCCTGAGACGCACGCAACGGATTGACTCGCTGCTAAGTTCGGCTGCGTGACGAACCAGCAGAGGCGGTGCGTGTGTCCCGGCTCCTATGACCCGGTGACCATGGGCCACGTGGACGTGATCTCCCGCGCAGCGAGGCTGTACGACGAGGTGGTTGTGGCGGTTCTGCACAACCCTGCCAAGCGAGGCGCCTTCGACGTCGAGGAGCGGGTCAAGCTGCTCGACGCGGCACTGAGCGCCATGCCCAACGTGCGCATCGAGGTCTTCGCCGGGAAGCTGCTGGTGGACATCTGCCGCGAGGTGGGCGCACAGGCGATCGTCAAGGGGCTGCGCGGTGGCACGGACTTCGCCTACGAGCTGCCCATGGCTCAGATGAACCGCCATCTGAGCGGCGTCGAGACCGTCTTCCTACCGGGCGACCCCAGGTTCGGCCACGTCTCGAGCTCGTTGATCAAGGAGGTCGCCGCACTCGGCGGCGACATCACCGGACTTGTGCCCGAAGGGGTGCGCGCGGCTCTCCTGGCGCGGCTCCAGAACCCGGAAGGAAGCTGAGCTCCTGTGGACGTCCACGACCAGCTCAACCAGATCGCTGCGACGGTTCGTGACGCCAAGGCCATGCCGATGTCGGCGTCCTGCCTCGTCAACCGGGCCGAGCTGCTCGAAGCCCTCGAGCGCCTGCGTGAGGTCCTGCCCGTCAGCCTCGACCACGCGGACGCGCTGCTTTCCGACCGTGATGCCGTCCTGACTGCCGGCCACGTGGAGGCAGAACGCCTGCTCGGGGGTGCCCGCGCCGAGCGCGAGCAGCTGCTCGAGCAGAGCGACGTCATGGTGGCCGCCCGTGAGCGGGCTGCGGAGGTGGCCGCGCAGGCGCGGACCGAGGCGACCCGGTTGCTGGCCGACGCCGACGACTACGTCGACCGCAAGCTTGGCGAGTTCGAGGTGGTTCTTGGCCAGCTCGGATCGCAGGTGAACAACGGCCGGGAGCGACTGGCCGCCCGCCGCGCTGCCGATCTGGCTCGCCCGGATGTGACCCAGGAAGATGAAGCTCCATTTGGGCGAACGCCGTCCCCTCCGGTAATCTGACACGTCGGTCTACGTCTTGTGTGGCGTGGGCCGGGCCATGTCACTCAGGAACCGACGACAGACCGCCACATCGGAAGCCATGAACCGCCTGAACCCGCGCCTGCCCCTGGTGTTCGACACCCGGGAGCTCGGGCGACGTCCAGGGTCCATGGTCGAGATGCAGCGGACCGTCCCGGCTCCGGATGACCTCGGTGACATCGAACTGATCGCCATACCGCCGGGCCAGCCCATCGAGCTGGACCTTCGGTTGGAGTCCGTCGTCGAGGGTGTTCTGGTGACCGGCTCGGCACATGCCACGGCTACCGGCGCCTGCGTGCGGTGCCTGGATCCGATCACCCGCCATGTGGGGGGTCATTTCCAGGAGCTGTTCGCCTACGCCGATCGTGCCGCTCATCACCACGAGGTGGCGACCGAGGAAGATGATGACGAGGTGTACGAGCTCGTCGGCGATCTGTTCGACCTCGAGCCCGCGCTCCGGGATGCCATGGTTCCGGCCATGCCGTTCCAGCCCGTATGCCGGAGCGACTGTCCGGGTCTGTGTTCCGTGTGCGGAGTGCACCTGGCAGACGACCCGACGCACCACCATGACCAGCTTGACCCACGATGGGCGGCGTTGCAGAAGATCGCAGCTCCTCCCGGCAATCTAGAGAAAAGGAACTGACGTGGCTGTCCCGAAGCGGAAGACGTCGCGCTCCAACACCCGTTCGCGTCGTGCGAACTGGAAGGCGACGGCGACCACGCTGACCCCGTGCCCGCAGTGCTCTGCTCCCAAGCAGCCGCACATCGCGTGCCCCTCCTGTGGCATCTACGACGGACGCCACTATGCCGTGGCGGAGCGCACCGAGCACCAGGGCTGATCCCGGGAGCCTGCGGGTGAGCCTGACCCGGTCCCCTGAGGGGGACAGTACGTCGCAACGGCCCGTCGATCGTCTGGCCGCCCACCTGCATGAGGTGGTCGGCCAGAGGATCGACGAGGCGTTGCTCCTGCGTGCCCTGATGCACCGGTCGTACGCCTACGAGAATGGCGGGCTGCCGAACAACGAGCGGCTGGAGTTCCTCGGCGACTCGGTGCTCGGGCTGGTGGTCACCGACAGCCTGTACTCCGTCCACCCGGACCTGGCCGAGGGTCAGCTGGCCAAGCTGCGCGCCGCCGTCGTCAACATGCGCGCACTGGCCGAGGTTGCCCGCACGCTGAGCCTGGGCGACTACGTCTTCCTTGGCCACGGCGAGGAGAGCACCGGCGGTCGTGACAAGGCCTCGATCCTGGCCGACACCATGGAAGCCGTCATCGGCACCGTCTACCTGTCGGCCGGCCTTGGCGCCGCCACGACCTTCGTCCACCATCTGCTCGATCCGCTGATGAAGTCCACGGCTGGGCTGGGCGCCGGCCTGGACTGGAAGACGAGCCTGCAGGAGCTCACCGCCTCGGGCGCGCTGGGAGTGCCGGAGTACCGCGTGACCGAGGAAGGCCCCGACCACGAGAAGACCTTCCACGCCAAGGCTGTGGTCGGCTCCGAGACCATCGGATCGGGGTCGGGGCACAGCAAGAAGGAGGCGGAGCAGAAGGCCGCCGCTATCGCCTGGACCGAGCTGAACCGCCGCGCCAACGCCATCCTCTCCAGCGAGGTGGAGCCCGCTCGCCCGGATGCCGATGACCCCGAGCAGGAGCTCCTGAGCCCGGACGCACCAGCCGACCGTCAGGATGCCTGAGCTTCCCGAGGT